>JAKAXN010000004.1 GCA_021816565.1 Actinomycetes bacterium | reverse complement strand
ACCCCGATCTCCTTACCTACGGCTGATTCCATCTTACCCGGGGGGGTAGGTTCGGGCGGGGTGGGTGGTCCGGAGGGGCCGGGGGGCGGTTTCAGTGTCCGGCCGCCTCGGCCACCGCGGCCTCGACCAGCGGCGCCACCTGATCGATCAACTCTCCCAAACCCGGGGCCTCGGAGAACTGGCGCATCAGCCTGGGGTCCATGGCCTCGATGACCGTGCGGTCCCCGGCTCTCCTGACGACCACGTTGCAGGGCAGGAACACCCCCACCCCCGGCTCGGCGGCCAGGGCCTGGCTGGCGAAGCCCGGGTTGCAGGCCCCGATGATCACGTACGGCTCGGTGTCCACGCCCAGCTTCTCCTTGAGGGTGGCCCGGATGTCGATCTCGGTGAGGACGCCGAAGCCCTGCTTCTTGAACGCCTCCTTGACCCGGTCCACCGTCTCCTCGTAGCCGAGGTCGGTGCTGGACGTGTAGCTGTAGCTCACTTGGAACTCCCTTCCGGTTGATAGGCCGTGGCCAGGGTGTCGAGAGCGGTGCCGTTGGGCGTGGGCCGCTCCACGGTGGCCGCCTCCACGTCGCGCAGACCGGCGCCGCCCAGGGTGGCCCGCAGGGCCCCGGGGGTGTAGAGCACCGCCGGGTCCTGGGGGCCACCCACGCCACGCTCGAGGTTGTCGCGGTCGTGGCCGACCACGACCAGCTTGCCGCCGGGGGCCAGACCGGCCGCCACGCGGGTCAGTATGGGGCGCAGATCCTCGTCGGGCAGCTGCAGGTAGGCGACGACCGCCAGGTCGTAGGCGCCCGCTTCGGGGGTCCACGACCTTAGGTCGGCGGCCACCCACTCGATCCGGTCGGGTACCCCGGCCTGGCCGGCCAGCCGCCGCCCCTTCTCCAGACCGACCTGGGAGAAGTCGACGGCGGTGACCCGCCAGCCCTGCGTGGCCAGCCAGATGGAGTTGCGGCCTTCCCCGGCCGCCACGTCCAGAGCCCGCCCGGCCGGCGTGGAGGCCGTCTCGGCCTCCACGAACCGGTTGGGCTCCACCGACCAGACCAGCTCCTGCGAGCTGTAGCGCTGGTCCCACTCGGCTGCTTCCACGTCCGAACCTCCTGCGCCCCGGCTCCTCAGTGCGAGAAGCTCACATGGGGAATGATCCGATCCAACCACTTCGGCCGGTGCCAGGCCCAGTGGTGGCCCAGCCGGAGGATGACCGGCAGCAGCACCATCCGGACCACCAGGGCGTCCAGGGCCACGGCGACGGCCAGGATGACCCCCATCTCCTTCGGGGCCAGGGGCCCCGAGAGGGCGAAGGTGAGGAACACCGCGATCATGACCGCGGCAGCCGAGATGACCACCCGGCCGGAGGTGCGCACCGAGCCGGTCATGGCGTGTTCGGGATCGGCGTGGGTCTCGTAGCGCTCCTTGGCGGCGGACAGCAGGAACAGCGTGTAGTCCATCGCCACGCCGAAGACCATGGCTCCGAAGAACAGCGGTCCCCATGCGTCCACGAAGCCCTGCGGGGTGAAGTTGAGCAGCCCCGACAGGTGCCCGTCCTGGAAGATCAGACGGGCCACTCCGAACGCCCCGGCCACCGACAGGGAGGTGACCAGCACCCCGGCCAGGGAGATGAGGGGGGCGCCCAGGGCCACGAGCAGGAGCAGGAAGCCCATGCCGGCCAGGATCCCGAACACCAGCGGCGTCCGGCTGGCCAGGGCCGACTGCAGGTCGTGGTTCTCAGCGGCGGCTCCGCCCACCAGGCTGCCGGCCGGCAGCACGTGGCGGATCCGGTCGATGGTGGCCCCGGTGGCCGGGGTGGACGGCCCGGTGGTGGGAACGACCTGGTTGAGGGTCCAGCCCGCCGACGTCCCGGCCGGCATGGCCGCAGCCACCCCGGGGGTGTGCGACAGGGTGGCCAGGGCGGCCTGCTCCGAGGCGGCGGGCACGACGACCTGCAGGGTGCCGGGAGCACCGGGACCGAAGGCCTTGGTGACCTGGTCGAAGCCGACCCGGGCGTTGGCCGAGGCGGGGATGATGGTGATCGACGGCATCGACGTGCGCAGGCCGATGACCGGCGCGGCGGCCAGCGCCAGGACCACCAGGGCGGCGGCGCCGGCGACGATCGGGTGACGCCACAGGGTCTTGCCCCAGCTGTGGAGCCGCTCCTCCAGACGGTGACCGTGCAGGTGGACCGGTTCGGCCGGGTCCTCCTTGCGGCGGCTGAGCCGGATGCGGCCGGCGTCGATACGGGTGCCGAGCTTGGCCAGCACCACCGGCAGCAGGGTGAGGGTGGCGGCCAGGACGGCGAGCACCGACAGCATGATGCCGAGGGCCATGGAACGGAACGCCGGGCTGGGCACCAGCAGGATGGCGGCCAGCGAGGCCAAGACGGTGAGGGCGGAGAACGCCACGGCCTTGCCGGCGGTGCCCATGGTCTCGGCCACCGCGTCCACGGCGGCCTGGCGGTCACCCCGGACCGCCCCCCGACGGTGCAGGGCGGAGCGGAACCTCACGACCAGGAACAGGGCGTAGTCGATGCCCAGCGCCAGGGCGAACATGAGGGCGAAGTTGAGGGCCCAGATGGACACCGGGGCCACCTTGTTGGCCAGGACCAGGGCGCCGGCGGCGACCAGCAGGCCGGCCATGGTCAGCATCAGCGGCAGGCCGGCGGCGACCAGGCTGCCGAAGGCGATGACGAGGATGGCCATGGTCACCGGCCACGACAGCATCTCGGACTTCATCATGGCCGAGTGGTTGGCGCTGTTGAAGTTGGCCCACAGGGCGCTGTCGCCGGTGAGGGTGACCGATATCCCCGAGGTGCCGAGGCGCGAGAGAGGCCCGTGGAGGCTCTCCGCCGCCTTCACCATGGCGTTGGGGTCGGCGGCTGCGCCGGCGGTTATCACCCCGGTCCGCCCGTCAGCCGACAGCGACGCCCCCGGCTGCGGGGGCACCACGGTCGAGACCCGGTGGTCGGCCTTGAGCATGGCGGTGACCTTCCCGATCACCGCCTTGGCCGCCGGGTCGGACGCCAGGGGCGCCCGGTGGTCGACCACGACCACCTGGAGGGCGCTCGATCCCAACCCGGCGAAGTCCTTCTGGATGACGTTGCGGGCGGCCACGGACTGGCTGGTGGAGTCCTGCCAGCCGGCGCCGGCCAGAGCCGACTCCACCTTGGGGGCGAAGGCGCCGAACCCGATCAGGACCACCATCCACGCCACCAGCACGGTGCGCATATGGGTGGCGGTCCAGATTCCCAGCCGGGACATCAGCCCCGGTTCCGGCCCCGGCGGTGCCGGACTGGGCCGGGTAGAAGCGTCAACGGTCGTTGCCACGTGCGTGCATCCTCCCATGGATCGAGGGGTACCCCGGGGGGTATGAAGATCCATGATGCCAGACGCGGCGGGTTACCGGCAAATACCCCCGGGGGTATTTGCAAAACCGCTGGTCGAGGCTACCAGCGGGAGTGCTCGGGGATGGCCTGCCAGGTCCGACGGAAGGCCTCTCTGCGCTCGTGGGCCTGCAGATCGAACTGATCCGAGGCCAGGTCGGCCAGGAGGGCCAGGCGGGCCAGCACGTCGTCGGGCCAGCCACGGGGCACGAAGTCGAGGACGCAGACCGTGCCCAGGGCCTGGCCGGAGCCGGTGACCACGGGGACACCGGCATAGGAGGCCACACCGAGCACATCGTGAGCCGGGTGCCCCCGGAGCATGGGGTCGGCGGCCAGCTCCTCCACGATCAGCGGTCGGCCCGAGGTCACGGCGAACTGGCACAGCGAGTAGTCGATGGCGGTCTGGCCGGCCGCAGCCAGCTCATCGGGCAGCCCGTAGTGAGCCGCGAAGGTCTGGCGCTCCCCGTCGACGATGGTCACCAGGGCGACCGGGGCGTCGGCCAGCTCGGCGGCCAGGACCACCAGCCGGCGCAGTATCTCCCGGCGCTCCGGGTCCAGGTCCCGGGCCCGGCGGGCCTCCTCGAGCCGGACCGGGTCCCGCAGGCAGTTGAGCGCTGTCATCAGGCATACCCCCGCTATCTCAGGCGTCTCACCGAAGCGGCTGAGGACCCGTTGAGCCTCGCGTACCCGAGCCCCCGGGGCAAGGGGGTCCACAGGGAGTTCACAGGCTGGTAACCGGTCGGTTCCCCCGCAAAGCGGAGGTATCACGCGTCGTTGGCCGCGGCAACGGCCCGGCCGTGGCCGGCCAGGGCCCGGCGCAGCTCCGGCGGGTCCAGGACCCGGCAGGGCGGCGACAGGCCGGCCAGGTAGGCCAGCATCCGCTCCATGGAGGCCGCCCCGAGCTCCACCACGGTCGAGCCGTCCTGCTCGTCGAGCACCGCCAGCGTGCGCGGCACCAGCCGCGACGCCTCCCCGATCGGCAGCGGCAACCGGATCCGGGCCCGGTACGGGAACGGCACCGAGGCCAGCCCGGCGGTCACCAACTGCACCGGGTCGGGCGGGTCGGTCAGCTCGAAGCGGGTGCCGATGTTGGCAGGGGTGCGGATCCGGTCCAGCCGGAACGTGCGCCAGTCGGCCCGGTCCAGGTCCCGGGCCGCCAGGTACCAGCGGGAGCCGGCGCGGACCACCCGGAGCGGCTCGACCAGCCGGCGCGACGGGCGTCCCCCTTTGTCCGTGTAGTCGAAGCGGACCCGCTCCCGGGCCGAGCAGGCGTTGCTCAGCAGCACCAGGTGGGCCGCCTCCACCTGCTCTCCTGCGGTGCCCGCCCTCAGCATGGACGCGGTGCTCTCGTGCACCGCCCGCACCCGGCGGGCCAGGTGGGACGGCAGCAGCTGGTCCAGCTTGGCCAGGGTGGACACCGCCGACTCCTCCAGGCCCACCACCGATCCGTCGGCCGCCGCCCTCAGCCCGATGGCCACCGCCACCGCCTCCTCGTCGTTGAGCAGCAGCGGCGGCAGCGTGCCGCCCCGACCGAGCTGGTAACCCCCGAAGCGACCCGGCACCGCCACCACCGGGTAGCCGAGCACCCGCAACCGGTCGATGTCGCGACGAACCGTCCTCTCGGTGACCTCCAGCCGCTCCGCCAGCTGGGGCCCCGACCACGACGGGCGGGCCTGCAGCAGGGCCAGCAGCTCCAGCATCCGTCCGGCGGTGTCCCCCACGGACACCGATACTGCCTCAATATCCGGACCGTAACTGTCCTAGTTGGCACCTGACGGCCTCTTTCACCGACCCGCCGCCACCGCCCCACGCGATGATTACGCCGTAGGAACCCCGTCATCACCGGTGTGGATCCGAGATGCGAGGAGGGGTCATGACCAAGGTACGGGTGCTGGTGGGCACGGCCAAAGGGGGGTTCGTGCTCGAATCCGACGGCCGCCGCTCGGCGTGGACGGTGGAGGGTCCCCTCTTCGGCGGCTGGGAGGTGTACCACATGGCCGCCAGTCCGGCCGACCCGTCACGGCTGTACGCCTCGCAGTCCACCGGCTGGTTCGGTCAGGTGGTGCAGCGCTCCGATGACGGGGGCCGGTCCTGGCAGCCCGTCGGCAACCAGTTCGCCTACGACGGGCCGACCGGCACCCACCAGTGGTACGACGGCACCCCCCACCCGTGGGAGTTCGCCCGGGTGTGGCACCTGGAGCCGTCGGCGGCCGACCCCGACACGGTGTACGCCGGGGTCGAGGACGCGGCCCTGTTCCGCAGCACCGACGGCGGGGCGACCTGGTCGGAGCTGCCGGGCCTGCGCACCCACCGCTCGGGACCGGCGTGGCAGCCCGGCGCCGGGGGCATGGCCGTGCACACGGTGCTCGTCGACCCGTCCCGGCCGGAGAGCATGCACGTGGCCATCTCCGCCGCCGGGGTGTTCCGCAGCGACGACGCCGGGGCCACCTGGCGGCCGGCCAACCGGGGCCTGCGGTCGGCGGGCCTCCCCGACGAGCAGGCCCCGGTTGGCCACTGCGTGCACCGCATCACCCGCCACCGGGACCGCCCGCAGGTGCTGTTCATGCAGAAGCACTGGGACGTCATGCGCAGCGACGACGGCGGCGACACCTGGCACGAGATCAGCGGGGACCTGCCGTCCGACTTCGGCTTCCCCATCGCCGTGCACGCCCACGAGCCCGACACCGTCTACGTGGTGCCCATCACCAGCGACTCGGAGCACTACCCGCCGGAGGGCCGCCTGCGGGTGTACCGCAGCCGGTCGGGGGGCGGGGAGTGGGAGCCGCTCACCGCCGGCCTGCCCCAGGGGAACTGCTTCGTCAACGTGCTGCGCGACGCCATGGCCGTCGACGAGATGGACCCCTGCGGGGTGTACTTCGGGACCACCGGGGGGCAGGTGTACGTGTCCTCCGACGCGGGCGACACCTGGTCGGCGGCCGTTCGGGACCTGCCCCGGGTCCTGTCGGTCGAGGTGCAGACCCTGCCGTGAGCGCGGACGCGGTCGTCCGGGTGGTCCTGCCGCACCACCTGCGCAACCTGGCCGGGGTGGGCCGGGAGATCCGGCTACCGGTGGGCGCCGACGGGCCGGTCACCCAGAGCCGGATGCTGGACGCCCTCGAGGCCGGCTACCCGGCGCTGAGAGGCACCATCCGGGACCCGGCCACCATGCGGCGGAGGCCGTTCATCCGGTTCTTCGCCGGCGGGGAGGACCTGTCGCACGATCCGCCCGACGCGGCGCTGCCGCCGGCCGTGGCCTCCGGGGCCGAACCGCTCCACGTGGTCGGGGCCATGGCCGGGGGCTGAGGGGGCCGGGCCAGCGGGTGGCCGGGCCAGCGGGTCAGCGGCCCGCGGCGGGCAGCGGCGGGCGGTTACCGGCCGCCCGGGGGGCGGCGACGATGACCGCCACGGCGGCGGCCAGAACCACCAGCCCGACCAGCTCCACCACGAACGCCGGGGTGGCCCACGGGGAGCTGAAAGTGTCGTGGACCCCGACGAAGCCGACGGTGTCGCTCAGTATCAGCCCGATGGCGCTGGCCGCCATGTACCCGGCGCCGGCCAGCGCCAGGACCGTCCGCCGGTCCACGGCCAGGGCCAGCCCCAGCACGAAACCGGCCACCGCCTGGGCCATGAACAGGGCGCCGAGCGTGGGCACATAGCGGTAACCGGTCAGCCACAGGTGCAGGTGGATGGCGGCGGTGGCGATGATCAGGCCGCCCCCGGCCACCAGGGCCGGGGTCGGTGCCGAGCGCAGCGGCGGTCGGCTCAGCAGGACCGCGACCAGACCGGCCCGCGACAGCAGCGACGTCGACCCCCGGGACCGACCGGCGGCTGCTGCGGCGTCGTCCCGGTCGGCGGGCCGGGTGGAGGCGCTCACAGCCGACCGTCCCCGGCACCGGGGCCGCTGGTGCCGCACCCCTCGAACGCGACGACCGACCGGACCGGCAGAACCTGCATGTCCCGCACCGGATGTGTCATGGGCGCTCCTTTCGGAAGATCCCGCACCCGACGGCGTCGGGCGGCGCCGATGCCATCTATACGGTCCCGGTGCCCGAAGCGGACGGTGAAGAGCGGATTGTCACCGGCACCCCGGCGCGGCCGGGCGCCGCCCGGCGTTCAGTCCCGGTCGGTGGGGGCCTCGAAGGCGGCGCCGACGCGCCCGTCACCCCAGCGGGCCACGAAACTGAACCGGTCGGCCCGGATCACCCCGTGGCGCCACTCCACCGCCATGCGGCCCTGGCAGGCCAGGCGCTCCACCGCGTAGACGGGAGCCCGGCTGCGCAGACCGAGGAGTTCCTGCTGCTCGGGCGTGGGCAGCACCGGGCACACTTTCTCCCAGCCGGCGTCGGGGCGCAGGCCGCACCGCTGCTCCATCTCCCGGTAGAGGGCGGTGTGGTGGAAGTCGGCGTCGAGCAGCGGCGACGCCAGCCGGGCCGGCAACCACGAGCAGTCCAGCACCACCGGCAGCCGGTCGATCAGCCGGATCCGCTCCAGGTACACCAGCGGCTCGTCGGGAGCGCAGCCCAGCATGACCGCCGCCTCCTCGTTGCGCCTCAGCTCCAGGAAGCGCACCACGGACTCCTGCAGGAAGCCCTGTTCCTCGGCCGAGCGGTACAGGCTGTAGAGGGTCCCGAGCTGCTGCTCCACCGGGCGCTGGCGGACCACCGTGCCCCGGCCCCGGGCCCGCTCGATGAGCCCTTCCTCCTGCAGGCGGCGCAGGGCCTCCCGCACGGTCTGGCGGCTCACCTGGTAGCGGACCGTGAGCTCCACATCGCTCGGGAACACGTCGACGAACTCCCCGGAGGCCAGCCGGCCCCGGAGGTCGGCCAGCACCTGGCTCCACAGAGGTACGGCGCTGCGCCGGTCCACAACCACGCCACCAGTATGCGCTCCCCCGGCGCCGGGGGCCGCTCTCAGCTGTCCTTGACGGCCACTCCGACCGCCAGCGGTCGGACCAGGGGGCTTATCCATCTGAGCTGGTCGGCCCTCAGCTGCTCGAGGCGCAGCGGGGAGCTGCGGATGGTCCCGACGGTGTCACGGTTGCAGTTGCAGCCGCAGCCGTACCAGCCCCACGGGCCGTTGAGCCGGTCCTGCCAGCGGGCCAGGCGGGTACCGTCGGCCCGCACGTGCTCGGCGAAGCTGAACACCCCGCCGGGGCGCAGCACCCGGGCCACCTCGGCCAGGGCCCGGTCGGGCTCCGGGGCGGTGCACAGCACCAGGGTGCAGACCACCGCGTCGACCGACCCGTCCTCCAACGGAAGCTGCTCCGCCGGGGCCTCCACCACGGTGACGGCCGGGCCGCCGACCGGCTGGCCGCCGTCCACCCGGCGCCGCAGCTGACCGGCCATGTGGCGGTCCGGCTCGGCCAGGATCAGCTCCTGCACCTCCGGCTGGTAGTGGGCCAGGTTGAGCCCGGTTCCGGCCCCCACCTCGAGCACCCGGCCCCGGGCCCGGGACGCCACCTCGGCCCGCACCGAGGAGAAACCGGTCCTCTCGGCGGCGGTGAACGCCCGGTCGTAGATCGTCGCGAAGACCCGGCCCCACGACGCCTGGTACATCGATCCCCCCGGCATGACAACCCCGACGGTAGCCCGTCTCGCCGGGCTTGTCAGTACCCGGGCGGGGCCGGGTTCCACACCACCGCTCCTCGGGCCAGGTCGGGGGTGAGGCGCACCTCGACCATGTCGCCGGGCCGGAACTGGCGCATGACGGAGCGGGGGAACGACTGGATCACCTCGATCTCGAACGGCTCGAACGGCTGGCCACCCGGCCCGCTCGCCCCGGCCGGGGCCGCCGTCGGCGGGGCTCCCCGGGCCGGTCCCGGTGGCGTACGGACCTCCAGGTGGAACGACACCATGGGCCGCATGTCCACCACCGACCCCAGCGGCCGCACCGACACGATGCGGGCCTGCGCCGGCCGGCCGGTGGCCAGGATCTCCGAGGTGAGCACCGGCTTGTCCCCCCCGCTCCGGGAGGAGCGCCACGCCACCAGGGGGAAGATCACCGCGGCCAGGGCGAAGGGCAGCACCACGAACAGGACCACCAGGGCCTGGGTGGTGGACAACCCGAACAGGGTGGCGGCCAGCGGTGCGGTGATGGCCACACAGTACGGGACCGGGGGATGAACCTGGAAAGGTCCGCCCCACCCCGGGCGGACCGTTTCCAGCGTTTGGCCTCTGCCCTCGGCCAACCCCTTCGGGCCACACGCTTTCAAACCAATCACAACGCAATCACAACGAGGGGCCAACAATGGTCGCCGACTGGGTAGGCACCCGGCCATGAACTGGACGTGGGACATCCGCAGCAACGACGCCGGGATGAACGGCCTGGAGTTCGCCCGCTGCACCACCGCAGGCGGCCACGACCGGGTGCTGATCCACGCCGCCCCCGGTGCCGCGGCCGTGACGGTCACCGACGGGGCCGACCGGGTGATAGCCCGGGCCGACCTGCCGCTGAAGGGTGACTACTCCCCCATGACCCTCGTCGAGAGGGAGGGATCGCAGCTTCGGAGGCGGGAGGTGTGGCCGGGACCCGATCTCTACGGGGTGCCGGTGATGCTGGCCGGCGGGGAGGTGGGCCTCCTGCGCCACTGGGAGCACGACGCCGACCACACCTGGTGGCGTTGGTCGGTGGAGTTCTCCAACCACACTGGCCGGCCCGACGACTGGAGCCCGCCGGAAGCCTCCTGAGCCGGTCCGGCGTTCAGGCCCCGGAGCCGTAGAAGCGGGCGTCGCCGAAGGCGAACACCCCGCCGTCGGAAGCCACCAGCCAGTAGCCCGACCCGCCCGGGGCGGGGGCCATGCCCACCACCGGCTGCGCCAGCCGCACCCCTCCGGTGGAGCCCTCGAAGCGGGCGTCACCGAACGCGAACACCCCACCGTCCGACGCCGTCAGCCAGTAACCGCCGCCGTCGGGCGTGGCCGCCACACCCACCACCGGCCGGGCCAGCCGGATGCCGCCGGTGGAGCCCTCGAAGCGGGCGTCACCGAACGCGAACACCCCACCGTCGGAAGCCACCAGCCAGTAACCGCCGCCGTCGGGCGTGGCCGCCACACCCACCACCGGCCGGGCCAACTGGATGCCGCCGGTGGAGCCCTCGAACCGGGCGTCACCGAACGCGAACACCCCACCGTCGGAAGCCACCAACCAGTAACCCCGCCCGTCAGGGGTCGCCGCCATCCCGACGATGGGCTGGGCCAGGCGGATACCGCCGGTGGAACCGAAGAACCGGGCGTCACCGAACGCGAACACCCCACCGTCGGAAGCCACCAACCAGTAGCCCCGCCCGTCAGGCGTGGCCGCCATCCCGACGATGGGCCGGGCCAGGCGGACCCCGCTCACCGAACCGTAGGAGCCGGCCGCCCCGAAGTTCTCCACGGAGCCTCCGTTGCCGGCGATCCAGTAGCCGGACCCGGCCGGATCGGTGGTTATGGCCACCGTGGCACACGGCTGCACATCCTTGGCCGCCAGGATGCGCGAGACCGACGCGTCCAGCCGGGAGACCGGCAGGCCTCCACCTTTGACCGCAGCTGTCAGGGCGTCCACGGTCGCTGACCACTGCGATGCGTCGATCATCACCATGTCGGCTCCGGCTTCCACCGCCGCCACTGCGGCCTGCGGCTGGCTGTAGCCCGCCGAGGAGATGGCCACCGCACTGAGGTCGTCGGTGAGGGCAACTCCGGAAAAATGGTAGGTCTGGCGCAGCAGGGCGTACGCCGCCGGGGACAGGCTGGCCGGCTGGCCGCCCGTCAGCCCGGGCACCGACATGTGCCCGACCATCACCACGGGCGCTCCGGCGGTGACGGCGGAGCCGAATGGGATGAGGTCGTCGGATTCGAGCTGCGACAGCGGCGGGGTGCTGGCCGGGCTGGTGTCGGTATTGGCGTCGGCGTGGCCCAGCCCGGGGAAGTGCTTGACCACCGGGACCACGCCGGCCCGCTCCAGGCCGGTGGCGTAGGCGGCGCCGTAGGCGGCGACGGTCCGGGGGTTGTCGCTGAAAGACCGGTAGCTCTCCCCCGCCACGCTGTCGTTGGGGCTGGCGGTGTCGAGGACCGGGGCCAGGTCCATGGTGACGCCCAGCGACCGCATGGCGGCACCGTGCTGCTGCAGGGCCGAGGTCACCTGCGCCGGGGTCCACGAAGCGGCCATCTGACGGGCCGAGGGGAGGGCGCCGATCACGTCGGAGAGGCGGGCCACCGGGCCGCCCTCCTCGTCGGTGGACATCCACGGGACCACCCGTCCGGCTCCGCTGGCGTCGGCCGCGAGCTGACCGGTTCCGGACTGGATCGCCGGGCCGGAGCCGGCCGGCGGCTGGCCGAACAGCACGAAGCCCCCCACACCGGCGGTGGCCTCCGGGGCGGAGGCCTGCAGGTCGGAGAACTGGCCGCCGACCATCAGCAGTTGGTTGACCCGGTCGGCCAGCGACCACGTGGCCGGGGCGGACACGCAGTTGGGCTGGACCGCCGCGGCGTGAGTGGCCGATCCGGCCAGCGTGGCCTCCCGGACTGCCGACCCGGGGGCCGGGACCGCCGCCTGGTGGGCCGGCCCGGGCCGGGCGCCGTAGGTCGCGAACAGCATGCTGAGCAGCAGCCCGAGGACCGCCATCAATGAGGCCATGAGTGGAACTTCCCGCCTGCTAGACGTCTCGCCGCCCCGATGATAGCGACGACCTGCTCCCACCGGTCCCGGGCGGCCCGCGGCGCCGCTCGCAGGCGGCCCGCGGCGCCGCCCGCGGAGAGGGGGGGGTCCGGTGTGTATGACAGAGTGAGGGAATGAGCGACCGAGCGGCGAGCACGACAGATCAGCAGGACGGCGTCGACCCGAGGTTGGAGTCGATGCTCGAGCTGTGGGACGGCCTCGCCGAGGAGCCCCCCGGGCAGGCGAACACCCTCGGGGTGACCGTGCTGGTCGGCGGCGTCACCTACAGCGGGCTTCTCATCCCGGCCCGGGTGTGGGCCCGGTCCATGACCCAGCTGCTGCGCAACGTGGAGGGCGGCCACCAGGTCCGGGCCCTGGCCGACATGTTCGACGGCTTCGCCACCTCCACGGAAGCGGCGGAGCAGCCCGACGACGCCACCAGGTACCTACACCTGGCCAACGTGGCCATCGGCCTGCCCGAGGACGGCAAGCGCACCAGCCTGCTCATGAGGATCAGGGCCGCGGACGTGACCGCCTGGACGGTGGGGACCATCGGCGAGCTGGCCGCTTTCCCGCCGCCTGCCACCCCGCCGGCCCCGCCGGCCCCGCCTGCGGCGGCCCGCCCGGCGGCCCGCCCCCCGGCCCGCGGCTCCAAGCGCCGGTCATAACCGCCGCCACCGGGCACAACACGGACGCTTGGCCGTAGTCTGGAGGGGTATGAGTCGTCGACCCGTAGCCCAGGGAAACCAGAGCGCCGCGGCCGGCGCCAAGGACAGCAAGGACAGCAAGGACAAGAAGCCGAAGGAGCGCCGCATACGCGGCGCTTTCGGTCGGAACATGATGAAGATCCCGGTGGCGCGCCGCTGGTACATCCGCCGGGTCCTCAAGTTCATCGACAAGTCCCGGGCCGCCGGTCGGAAGCTCCCGGAGGGCATGGCCGAGACCGCCCGCTACCTGTCCCGGGTGCCCAAGCACCAGCGGGAGAAGGCCTTCGAGGAGGCCATCCTGGCCAACCAGTCCGTGCCCGACATGGGCCGGGAGATGCGCCGGGCGGCCTCCCGCCAGCGCAAGAGCGGCAAGAACGAGAACCGGATCCGCCCCGGCCTGCCGCCGGGCACGGTCAAGCAGGCCCGGCGCCGGGCCCGCTGACGGCTCCGGCCGGGTCGGGCGGCTAGATCGCCCGATCCCGGCGGGAGAGCCGCGCCCGGGCCACACCGATCACGGCGTCAGCGCTGCGATCCACGTCGGACTCGGTGGTGGCCCAGTTGCTGACGCTGATGCGCATGGCCCGCCGGCCCCGCCACACGGTCGGCCCACACCAGCACGTCCCCTCGGCCTGCACCGAGGCGATGACGGCTTCGGTGAGGGCGTCGGCGTCGGGGCGGCCGGGCCCGTCGCCGGAGCCGGGCTGGTCGCCGGAGTCGGGCCCGTCGCCGGAGTCGGGCCCATCTCCGGGATCGAAGGCCACCACCACCTGGTTGAGGACCACCTCGTTGAGGATCTCCGCCCCGGCGCCGGCGGCGGCCAGCCGGGCGGCGAAACGGCGGGCCAGGCGGACGTCGCCGGCCACCAGCTCGGCCAGGCCGGTCCGCCCCAGGGAGGCCAGGGCGGCCCACACCTCGATGCCCCGGGCCCGTTGCGACGCCTGCGGTCCGTACTGCATGGCGTCGCGCTCCGGTCCGGGAGGCAGATAGGCGGCCGAGGAGCCCATGGCCGCCCTCAGCGCCGCTTCCTCGCGCACCAGGGCCACGCCGCAGTCGTAGGTGGTGTTGAGCCACTTGTGGGCGTCGGTAGCCCACGAGTCGGCGCCCTCCATACCAGCGACCTGATCGGCCAGCTCCGGGCAGGCGGCGGCCCACAACCCGAACGCCCCGTCGACGTGCACCCACGCACCCTGGGAACGGGCCCACTCGATGAGCGGGTGGAACGGGTCGCTGGCCCCGCTGTTGACGTTACCGGCCTGCAGGCAGACGATGGCCGGCCCGTCCAGGTCGGGCAGTTCGTCACGGTCGGCAACGATCCGGCCCTGCCCGTCGACGCCGAGGCGGTGGGCCCGACCCCTCCCCAGGCCCACGATGCCGAGGGCCTTCACCACCGCCGAGTGGGCCTCCTCCCCCAGCACCACCTGGACCGGTGGAGCACCGACGAGCCCCTGCTCGGCGGCGTCCCATCCGGCCCGGGTGAGCACCGCGTCCCGGGCGGCGGCCAGACAGGTGACGTTGGCCATGGTGGCGCCCGACACGAACGCCCCGGCCGTCCCGGCGGGTAACCCCAGCAGGTCCCGCACCCATCCGATGGCCACCGCGTCCAGGCGGGCCGCGACCGGTGACATGACCGCCATGGCGGCGTTCTGGTCCCACGCCGCCGACATCCACGCGGCGGCCACCGCCGCGGGGAGGGCCCCGCCGGTGACGAATCCGAAGTAGCGGGGGCCGGCACTGGCCACGGCCGCCGGCGAGCCGACCCGATCCAGGAGGTCGATCACCTCCGCTGCGCCCAGTCCGGCATCAGGGAGCGGGAAGTCCATCGCCTCGAGTGCAGCAATATCAGCGGCCGCCGGGAACACCGGGCGATCGGCGATCCCGGCCAGATAGCGGCGCGCCCGGCCGGCCACGTCGGCCAGTAGGGCGTCGCGGGTGTCGCCCGGGTGGGGACCGGGGGTGCCGGCGGCGGGTTCTCGCACCGTCGGGACGCTACCCCGGGGGCGGTCGCGGACTGTTCAACGAATGACCGGGCGGGATCCCGTGAACAGTTGTACCCCCTCATACGGGGGGCAACTGTTCATTGAGATCCGGCCGTGGCGCTCCGTGAACAGTTCCGGTTCCAGTTACCGCCGGCGCCAACCGGCCCCCGGCCCCCGGCCCCCGGCCCCCGGGGCTCTAGGGGCGCCCGTCGCGACGGCCCCGGAAGTGGCCGACCCGGTAGCCCACCCATCCAGCAGCGCCCGCCACCACAACCAGTTCCAGCAGGTGCAGCACCGCGAAGGCCACACCGAGGAGCAGCCAGGCCGCCACGCCGGCGACGACCACCCCGGCCGCCACCCAGCCCACCAGGTGGGCGGCGCCCCGAGGCCGGGGATAACGGGAAGGGTCCGAGCCGGCCCGAGCCGGTCCCGGAACCACCCGCGCCGGCCCCGGGGCGGCGCCGGTACCGCCACCAGCACCGGCGCCGGACCCGATGCCCAGCGTGCGGCAGATCAGGCACTCCCCCGGCGGGAGACCGTGCAGGCACGTGGCGGCCACACGCGGATGGTAGACCTCATGGCGATGGAAGCGGAGCTCATACCCCGGCGGGTGCTGTTCGGGAACCCGGAGCGGGCCATGGCCACGATCTCCCCCGACGGAACCCGCATCGCCTGGCTGGCCCCGGTGGAAGGCGTGCTCAACGTGTGGGTGGGCCCGACCGCCGACCCCGGACAGGCATCACCGGTCACCGACGACCGGGACCGGGGGGTGCGGGCCTACCTGTGGGCCCACAACAGCCGCCACCTCCTGTTCCTCCAGGATCGGGGCGGCGACGAGAACTGGCGCCTGTACGGGGTGGACCTGGAGCGGGGGACCACGGCCGACCTGACCCCGTTCGACGGCGTGCAGGTCCAGCCGATAGCCGCGTCTCCCCGCCGCCCGGACGAGATCCTGATCGGCCTCAACCGCGACGATCCGGCCCTCCACGACGCCTACCACCTGGACCTGAACACCGGCGTCCTCGAGCTGGTCGGGCGCAACACCGGGTTCGGTTCGCCCACCGGTAACCCCTGGATCGCCGACGCCGACCTCCAGATCAGAGCGGTGGTCCGCCCCGCTGCGTCGGGCGGAGGCTACGAGCTGTGCGTCCCCGACGGCGAGGAGTGGCGGCCCATCCAGTCGTTCGATTACGAGGACTCCCTGACCACCGCCCCGCTGGCGGTGTCAGGTGACGGCGACGGCCTCTACATGCTGTCGTCCCGGGCGGCCAACACCGCCCGGCTGGTGCGCCTCGACTTCGCCACCGGGGCCGAGGAGGTGGTCGCCGAGGACCCCAGCTACGACGTCGGTGACGTGCTCCTCGACCCCGACACCCGCCGGCCGCTGATCGTGGGCTTCGTCCGGGACCGCTTGGAGCACGCCGTGCTGGACCCGGAGCTGGCCGACGATTTCGCCGCCCTGTCGGCGATCGGGTCCGGCGAGGTGCACATCGACAGCAACGACGACGCCAACCGGCGCTGGATCGCGACCTTCGTGGCCGACGACGGCCCGGCCCGGACCTACCTGTTCGACCGGGCGGACCGTTCCGCCACCTTCCTGTTCGAGAACCGCCCGGAACTCGGCCGGTACCAGATGGCCGCCATGGAGCCGTTCAGCTACACCGCCCGGGACGGGCTCACCGTCCACGGGTACCTGACCTTCCCTCCCGGAGCGGACCGGCGGGACCTGCCGACCGTGCTCAACGTGCACGGCGGGCCGTGGGCGCGCGACGTGTGGGGTTTCGATCCCGAGGCCCAGTGGCTGGCCAACCGGGGCTACCTGTGCGTCCAGGTCAACTACCGGGGCTCCACCGGCTACGGCAAGGACTTCACCAACGCAGGGGACCGGGAGTGGGGGGCCCGGATGCACGACGACCTGATCGATGCGGTCGAATGGGTGGTGGGCCGGGGCTACGCCGACCGTCGCCGGGTGGCCATCTACGGCGGGTCCTACGGCGGTTACGCCGCCCTGGTCGGCGCCGCCTTCACCCCCGGGGTGTTCTGCTGCGCGGTGGACATCGTCGGGCCGTCCAACCTGAAGACCCTTCTCGACTCGGTACCCCCCTACTGGCTGCCGCTGATAGAGCAGTTCAACCGGCGGGTCGGTGACCGCGACACCGAGACGGAGTTCCTGTGGTCCCGGTCGCCGCTGTCCCGGGTCGGCGACATCCGCATCCCGCTTCTCATCGCCCAGGGGGCCAACGACCCCCGGGTCAAGCAGGCCGAGGCGGAGCAGATCGTGGCCGCCCTGGAGGAGAAGGGCATCGACCACAGCTACATGCTGTTCCCCGACGAGGGCCACGGCTTCGCCAAGCCGGAGAACCGCCTGAAGTTCTACGCCGCCGCCGAGGCGTTCCTCGCCTCGCACATGGAAGGAAGGGCCGAACAGTGAGCGTCCCACCGCAGTCCCGGCAGCTGAAGTCCCTGGTGAAAGAGGACGGCCGTCTCGAGCTGTTCGTCGATTCCGCCGATGTCCCGCCTCCCGGGCCGGGGCAGGTGGTGATCCGGGTGGAGGCGGCCCCGGTCAATCCCTCGGACCTGGGGCTGCTCTTTGCCGGCGCCGACATGTCGGCCGCGACGGTGCTGGACGGCGACGGCCCCCGGGTATCGGCTCCGCTGCCGGCGGCCGCCGTGCGGGCGGCCGCCGGGCGCGTCGGTGTGGCCATGCCCGTGGGCAACGAGGGGGCCGGGACGGTGGTGGCCGCCGGTTCCTCCCCCGAGGCGCAAGCCCTGCTCGGGTGGACCGTGGCGGTGGCCGGGGGCGCCATGTACAGCGAGTACCGCTGCGTGGACGCCCGGGCCTGCCTGGAGCTCCCGGAGGGGGTGACCGCCGCCGAAGGGGCCTCGTCGTTCGTCAACCCGATGACCGCCCTCGCGATGGTGGAGACCATGCGGATGGAGGGCCACACCGCGCTGGTGCACACCGCGGCGGCTTCCAACCTGGGCCAGATGCTCAACCGGCTGTGCCAGGAGGACGGCATCGACCTGGTCAACGTGGTGCGCCGGCCCGAGCAGGAGCAACTCCTGCGCCAGGCCGGGGCCCGCTGGGTGTGCGACTCGTCGGCGCCGGACTTCCGGGACCGCCTCACCGCGGCGGTGGCCGAGACGGGAGCCACCGTGGCCTTCGACGCGGTGGGCGGCGGGCGGCTGGCCGGCACCATCCTGGCGGCCATGGAGGCGGCCCTGTCGGCCCGGGCCGCCACGGACGGCGGCGGTTTCAGCCGCTACGGGACCGGCACCCACAAGCAGGTGTACATCTACGGCTCGCTGGACCGGGGGCCCACCGAACTGGTGCGCAGCTTCGGCATGGCCTGGGGGGTGGGCGGCTGGCTGCTGACCCCGTTCCTGCAGAAGCTCGGGCCCGGGGAGCTGGACCGGCTCCGCCGCCGGGTGGCCGACGGCATCAGGACCACCTTCGCCAGCTCCTACACCGCCCAGGTCTCACTCGACGAGGCCCTCACGCTCGAGGCCATCGCCGTCTACGGGCGCCAGGCGACCGGCGCCAAGTACCTGATCCGCCCGGCCGGCTGACGCCCTAGCGCTGGCGCAGCCGGTCGATCAGCCGCCGGTCCCGCTTGGTGGGCCGGCCGGCCGACGGGTCGCGTACCAGGAACGGCGCCACCGCCTCGGGCGGTGGCGGCGGGGGGCTCTGGTCGGCGTAGCACCCGGCGGCCAGCGGGGCCCCGACGCGCTTGTCGATCACCTGGGTCACCTCCAGGACCCGGTCCCGGCCGTCGATGCGGATGGTGACGGTGTCGCCCACCCGTACCGGACTGGACGGCTTGGTCACCCCCCGGTTGACGGCCACGTGGCCGGACCGGCACGCCTCGGTGGCCATGCTGCGGGTCTTGAACACCCGCACCGACCACAACCAGCGGTCCACCCTGGTGCTGTCCACAGGGTCGATTCTTCCAAAACCGAAGCCGCCGGCTCACCGCATGACGCGCAGGGCCGGGGGGGGTGACCGGGGCGTCGCCGCCCCGGTCACCGATCAGCCGCCGACGGGTCCGGGAGACCCGACGGCGGACCGGCGGGTCGGGGTGCGCCGGACCGGCGGCCGCCCGCCGGCGGGCGGCCCTCCGGAGGTGATCGGCCTGGGTGTGGTGGCTCAGCGTCAGGGCCATGCTGGGATGCAGGTGCACGGTTGGCTTCTTTCGGTGGTGCGCGGGCTGGGAGCCGCCGCTATCGGGAGATGAAGAAAGGCGCTCGTGGTCGCGGGACAGACGCCTCGGGGCGGAGGAAGACCACCCGTGCCGTGAACCGGGCGCGACCGGGGATCGGGACGGCCCCGGAGCGGGCCGGTCCGCGGGTCGCGGCCGATCAGCCCAGCAGGCGGGTACCTGTACCGGTGGGGCCGGCCAGCCAGGGCGACCCGGCCGGACGTCCCACCCCGCGGCGGAGCGCCGGGACGGTGCTGCGGTCGAGCATGGACATCGGCGCCTCCTTTCCTGCGGTCGGTACTGTCAACTGTCTAATCCGCCCGTAGCGCCCGGGCCAGCGAATATCGCCAGGCCGTAGGATCGACCCGATGACCGCGGAAGGACCTGTGGCCCCCGGGGTGGAGATGCCGGCGCCGGGCCCCGGCCGGGTGTTCCGCTCCCGGCGCCCGGTGCGCCTGGCCGACGTGGAGCCGTCGGGTCGGGTCCGCTTCGACGCGGTGGCCCGCTACCTGCAGGACGTAGCCACCGACGACGTCCGCGACGCCGGGGTGGAGGACGCCGTCGCCTGGGTGGTCCGCCGGACCACCATCGCGGTGGGTCCCCGGCCGGTCTACGGGGAGCGCCTCGAGTTGGCGACGTGGTGCTCGGGTACCGGCTCGGCGCTGGCCGAGCGGCGCACCTCGATCCGCGGCGACGGCGGCGGGTGGGCGGAGGCGGTGTCGCTGTGGGTCAGCCTGGAGCGCTCCACGTTCCGCCCGGTGTCCCTGGACGGCCCGCACTTCGATCCGTACCGGGAGGCGGCCGGTACCCGGCGGGTGCGGGCCCGGTTCGTGGTGCCCGGTCCCCCGGACGGCGCCCGACCCGGCCGGCCCTGGCCGCTCCGCCGCTCCGACATCGACCTGTTCTCGCACGTCAACAACGTGGTGGCCTGGACGGCGGTCGAGGAGGCCGCAGCTGCCATGGTGGACGGGCGGCCCCTGGTGTGGGGCCAGGTCGAGTACCGCCGGGCCATCGAGCCGCACGAGACGCCGGTCCTCACCGCCGCCCCCCTCGACGGGGCCGTGGGAGTGTGGCTCCTCGGCGGCGACGGGGCCCCGTCGGTCAGCGCCCGGCTGGGGGCCGGCTGACCCGGGCTGTCCCGGCACCCCGCGGGACCCCGGGAGGGTCCCCGGAGGCGGAGCCGGAGCCGGAACCGGAACCGGAACCGGCCAGGGTCTCGAGCACGTCCATCCAGGCTTCGATCTGGGCGTCGCTGAGCCGGTCGAACAGGGCCCGCGCCGCCCGCCTCTGAGCTTCGATGTACTTGGCTGCCACCCGGCCGCCCTGCTCGGTCAGCACCAGGCGCACCACCCGCCGGTCGCTGGCGTCGTGCTCCCGCTCGGCCAGGCCCTGAGCCACCAGCCGGTCGGCCAGGACGCTGGTCGTGGCCCCCACCACCCCGAGGGCGGCCGCCAGCTGGCGCATGCTCAACCCCCCGCCCCGCAGCAGGGCCAGGGCCCGTAGCTGGTGGGCCGTCACCGCCGAGAACTGGGCCCGCAGGTCCTGGGGCACCGATGACTCCATCCGGGCCCGGATCTGGGGCCGCAGCTCCAGGTACCGCTCGATGGCCCGGTCCCGGCCGTTGGACCTCCGGGGAGCGGCCGCGCCACGACGGACCCCGCCGTTGCGGGGCCCTCCGGCCCGGTGGGGGCCGCCGCCTGAAGGCTCACCCATACCCCGATTGTACGACAAGCGAAAGGTTTGCCTGGCGAAGCGTATGTGGGATTTTGCCAGTCGGACGGTCACTCGCCGCGCGCATCTCACGCAGAGTGACGCGACTGCGAGTTACCGGCCTTCGAGGGAATATGGTTCGCCCGGTGAGGATGACCAGGACCGAGCTCAAGGAGCTCCTGCTGGCCACCGGCCTGGAGATGCTGAAAGAGGAAGGGCTGGCCACCGGAGCCGAACGACTGACCTTCAAGCGCGTCTTCGACCGGGTTCAGGAGGAGACCGGCATCCGGGTGACCAACGCCTCGGTGATCCGCCGCATCTGGCGCGACAACGAGGACTACCAGGGTGAGGTCCTCAGCCTGGCGGTGAGCGACGAGAACGCCGACGAGTTGCAGGCGGCCCTGAAGAAGGCCGATCAGGTTCTGAAGAAGGCCGATCTGTCCTCGCTGGAGGGCCGGCGGAGCGCCGTCTCGGAGCTGTGCCGGGCGGCCGGCGGGGCTCACGCCGACGCTCTGTCCCAGTCCCGCACCTGGCACCTGTTCGTCGGCACCTGGGGCAACATCGCCTCCCGGCCCGACGGCGAATGGGACGATCGGGTGACCGGTGCGGCCCAGGCCACCTACGCCGCCCTCACAGACCGGCTGGCCGGGGTCATGGAGGGTTTCATGGGGGTGCTGGGCCTGCGCCTGCGGCCCGGGCTCACCCTGGAGCAGTTCGCCCTGGCGGTGGTGTCGCTGTCGGAGGGGTGCGCCCTCAGGGACCGCATCGACCCGGCCAGTACCCGCAAGATCCGCCTGCCGAGCGGTCCGGGAGGGCGGCGCCAGGAGTGGCGCCTCTTCTCCATCGGTTTCGAAGCCCTGGTGTGGCACTTCCTGGAGCTGGACCCGGGCTTCACCGCCTGACGGGCCTGCGGCCGACGCACCCGCCCCCGGGGGCTACCCACCCGGCGCGAGGTGCCATGATCGTGAGGTGCGAACATCTGGTGTGACCGGGCCGGCGGGGCCCGGGACGGCTTGATCCGGCCGGCTCGCGGGAGCGAGGGCTGATGCCCGGGCTGTGGCGGTCCTCCGCCAACCGGATCCAGTCGGTGGCGGTGGAGGTGTGCTGGAGGCCGGCGCAGGGGGAGACCTCGGGCGACTTCCACGACATGGTCGACCTGCGCGACGGACGGGTGGCGGTCATCCTGGGTGACGCCCCGGCGTCGGGGCCGGCGGCGGCCGAGCTGGGCGAGGAGCTGCGCTTCGAGCTGCGCCGGGCCCTGCGCCACGCCCCGCAGGGACCGGACCTGCTGCGCCCGCTCGACGAGCTGCTCGTGTCCCGGGGGGTGGACAAGATCGCCACTGTGGTCTGCGCGGTGCTCGACCCGGTGGCCCGGCGGGCCGATGTGATCAACGCCGGGCACCTGCCCATCGTGGCCGCCACCGGATCGGAGGCCCGATTCCTGGAGGAGCGGGTGGACCCCCCGCTGGGGGTGGCCACCCCCCGGCGGGCGATCACCTATGAGCTGGGCGAGGACAGCGCGCTGTTCTTGTTCACCGACGGGCTGGTGGAGCGGAGGGGGGCTTCGCTGACCGACGGCCTGTCCGTGGCCCTGGACGTGGCCCGGGGCATGACCGGCGCCGCGGCCAGCGCCGCCGAGCTGGCCCGGCGGGCCACCGAACGGCTGGGCCAACCCGACGACGACGCCACCGCGGTCTCGGTCCGGCTGCGCTCCCCCGAGCCGTTCGACCGGACCACTCCCGGCTACCTGGAGAGGACCCGCCGCCCGGCCACCGGTTCGCAATTCCCGAACGGGGGCCGGAGCCGGCCGGTCCCCCCGCCGGCGGCGCCGGCCCCGGTGGCGCTGCGGGTCTATTTGGACCCGCAGGATCTGATGTCGATCCGGGCCCAGCACGTGGTGGAGGCCATGGTCGAGCAGCTGTCGCCGTACCTGATGGTGGAGGTGGACTTCATCGACATCACCGCCTCCACCGGGCTGGCCGACTCGGACAAGGTGCTCGCCGCACCCACCGTGGTCCGGCTGCTGCCCCGGCCCGCCCTCCGGGTGGTGGGCGGCCTGCGCTCCCCGGCCGAGCTGGCCCGGGCCCTGCAACTCCCCTACTCCGAGGAGACCTACTGATGGCAACGCATCCCGAGAGCACCGATCGGGTGGGGGTGGGGATCCCCGGGCTGGAGATGATCACCCACGGCGGCCTGCCCCGGGGTCAGCTGTCGCTGGTCACCGGCACCGCCGGTTCGGGCAAGACCGTCTTCGCCACGCAGTTCCTGGCCAGCGGCATATCCGCCGGGGAGACCGGGGTGTTCGTCACCTTCGAGGAGCGCCCGGAGAGCATCCGGCGCAACATGCGCTCCCTCGGCTGGGACATCGGGGCGTGGGAGGCGGCCGGCCAGTGGGCGTTCGTGGACGCCTCCCCCCGCAGCCAGATGGACACGGTCTTCACCGGCGACGACTACGGGTTGGGCCCGCTGCTGGCCCGCATCACCCAGGCGGTGGCCCGCGTCGGGGCCCGGAGGGTGGCCATCGACTCGGTGGGGGCGTTGATCACCCAGTTCGACCGGGTGGCACCGGCCCGCCAGGCCCTATTCCGCCTGGCCGACGCCCTCCACGACGCCGGGGTCACGACGGCGGTCACGGCGGAGCGGACCGACGACTACGGGCCCATCTCCCACCTGGGTTTCGAGGAGTTCGTCGCCGACAACATCATCATCCTGCGCAACGCCCTCACGCGCGAGAAGCGCCGGCGCACCATCGAGATCCTGAAGATGCGCGGCGGGCCGCACCGCAAGGGGGAGCACCTCTTCACCCTCCTGCCGGGTGAGGGCATCGTGGTGGTGCCGGTGGCGGTCGACTCCATCGACTACGCCACCTCCGAGCGCCGTCTGAGCTGCGGGGTGGCCGAGCTCGACGCCATGCTCTGCGGCGGGCTGTTCGAGAAGTCGCTGTGGCTGGTGGCCGGCTCCACCGGGACCGGCAAGTCGATGCTGGCCGCCCTCTTCGCCGCCGGCGGGGTGCAGGCCGGCCAGAAGTCCCTGCTGCACTCGTTCGAGGAGAGCCACGACCAGCTGATCCGCAACGGCCGGAACTGGGGCCTGGACCTGGCCGCCATGGAGCGGGCCGGGCGGCTGAGAATCGTGGCCGAGGCGCCGGAGTCGGCGTCGCTCGAGGACCACCTGCAGCGGGTGAAGAAGGCCATCGACGACTTCCGCCCGGACCGGGTGGCCATCGACAGCCTGACCGCCCTGCAGCGCGTCGCCACGGTCAACAGCTTCCGGGACTACGTCATCGGGCTGACGCTGCACATCAAATGGCAGTCCCTCGCCGGCCTGGTCACCAGCAGCTCCACGGACTTCCTGGGATCGGAAGCCTCGAGCGAGCTGCACGTGTCGACGATCAGCGATGTCATCACCCTGCTGCACTACGTCCCGGTGGGGGGTGAGCTGCGGCGCGGGGTGCAGGTGCTGAAGATGAGGGGGTCCGACCACGACAAGTCGGTGCGGGAGTTCCGCATCTCCGACGCCGGGATGGAGATGGCCGACCCCTTCCCCGACATCGGCCATCTGATCAGAGGGGTGGCACCGTAGTGGTGGTGGAACCGGCGGAAGCGGCGCTGGGACTGTGAGGTTTCGCCGCCCTCCGGGTAGGCTCGTTGTGTCTCGTTCCCTAAATACGGGGTGTCGGTGCTGGTGATGACCCATGGATGACTGCCTGGAACTGGAGAGCGACCCCCGCATGGTGACCGCCGCCAGGCGCTTCGTCCGTGACCGGCTGACATCGTGGGAGGCCACCGACCACCTGGAGCCGGTCGTGCTGGTCACCAGCGAGCTGATCACCAACGCCATCCTGCACGCCCGCACGGCCATCCAGCTGCGGTTGGCGGTGGAGGGGTCGAAGGTTCGGGTCGAGGTCTACGACGAGAACTCCCGGCTGCCGGTGCAGGCCGCGTGCCCGCCCGATGCGACCAGCGGCCGGGGCCTGGCGCTGGTGTCCCGCCTGGCCACCACCTGGGGCATCGAGAACCGCGGCGATGGCAAGGTGGTGTGGGCCGAGCTCGGGCCGCCCCAGCCGGAGGAGACCCCCGACGACTGCGTCGACCTGTCGGGGGTCAACACGGTCGACCAGGCGTTCCGCCACATAGAGCGCAGCGACTCCGACCCGGCCAGCCACTGAGGCTCACGGTCGGCCGGGCGCCGCCGTGGTGACCCCCTGCCCGGCCGCCCACCGACCCAGGTCCCGTCGCTCCATGGCGGCCGCCATCAGATCCGGAAAAAGGTCGGGCGTGCAGGCAAAGGCGCTCACCCCCACTGCGGCCAGTTCGGCCGCCAGGTCGTGGTCGAACGCCGGTGACCCCTCGTCGTTCAACGCCAGCAGCGCCACCGTCACCACCCCCGAGTCCACCAGGGCCGCCATGCGGGCCACGCACTCGTCGCGCCGTCCTGCCTCCATCAGGTCGCTGATCAGCACCAACACCGTGTCCTCGGGGCGGGTGACCAGGCCCTGGCAGTAGGCAATGGCCTGGTTGATGTCGGTTCCTCCCCCCAGCTGGGTGGCGAAGAGGATGTCCACCGGGTCCTCGAGCTGGGCCGTGAGGTCCACCACCTCGGTGTCGAACACGACCAGCGACGTGTCGAGGGCTCCCATCCCGGCCAGGACCGTGGCGAACACGCTGGCGTAGACCACCGACTCGGCCATCGACGCGCTCTGGTCGACGGCCAGGATGACGTGGCGCTCGACCGCCCTGCGGTGCCGGCCGTAGCCGATCAGCCGCTCCGGGATGATGGTGGCGATCTCCGGCCGGTAGTGGCGCAGGTTGGCCCGGATGGTCCGGTCCCAGTCGATCTCACCGGTCCGGGGCCGGCGGGTCCGGGCGGCCCGGGCCAGCGAGCCGCGCACCGCGGCCCGGGTCCGCTGGGCCAGCCTCCGCTCCAGCTCGGCGGTGACCTGGCGGACCACGGCCCGGGCGGTCTCCCGGCTCTGGTCGGGAATGACCCGGTTCAACGCCACCAGGGCGGCGACGAGGGACACGTCGGGGGTGACGGCGTCGAGCATCTCCGGCTCGACCAGCAGCTGGCGCAGCCCCAGCCGGTCCATGGCGTCCTGCTGCATGACCCGGACCACGCTGGCCGGGAAGTAGCTGCGTATGTCGCCCAGCCACCGGGCCACGGCCGGGGCGGAGCGGCCGAGGCCGGCGGAGCGGCGGCCCACCCGGGACTGGATGGCGCCAGGGCCCCGGCCCGCCTCGGCCTCGCCGGTCCCGTACAGGGCGGCCAGGGCGGCGTCGCGTCCGGCGTCGAGGCGGCCCAGTTCCACCGGCAGGGCCGGGGCCGCGTCGTCGCCCAGAGCCAGCCGCCACCGCCGCAGCCGGTCCCCGTCCCGGGCGGTGCTCACCGGCCGTCCTCTCCGGGCAGGGGGCCGAGGAGGGCCGCCAGCAGCGGTAGCACCGCCGCCGCCCGCTCCTCGTCGATGCCGGGAGCGGCGGCCGCCGGGCCGACAGGACCGCCGCCGGCCGGAGCCGACAGCCCGGCCGCGGCCCGGCCGATCATGCGCCGCTCGGCCGGCTGGAAGTCGGCGAAGGCCCGCCTGAGGAGGGGCAGCACCTCATCGAAGGCATCCTCGCCGACGCCGGCCAGCCAGTCGTCGATGACCGCCAGCAGGGACCGGTCGTGGACCAGCAGCAGGCCGCTGCCGGCGACCAGGCCCTCCACCCAGGCCGCCCCCCGGGCCGGCCGCTCGCCCCTCGACAGCGCCAGCGACAGCCGGTCGGCCACCTCCTCCGAACTGAGCCGCCCGGCATCGAGCAGCAGCCGGGCCGTCCGGCCGGCGACCAGCCCGTGCAGCGACTGCGACCGGCTCAGGGGGACCAGGGCCTCCAGCCACTCGCCGTGCAGGCCGGAGAGCCCGTCGCCCTCCAGCGACCCGAGGGCGGAGGCCACCGCCGAGATCCGCCGGCCGGCGGCGCCCGCGGCGTCGTCGTCCAGGCTGGCGCACGCCGGGCCCAGGCTGGCCCGGGCCCGGGCCACGATGCCGGACACCACCGAGCCCAGGGCCCCAACGTCATCGCGGCGCACCGAGCCGTAGCGCAGGGTCCGGGCCAGCGGGACCACTGCGTCCATCAACTCGCTGACGTCGGTGGCCAGGGCGGCCCGGGCGTCGAGGGCGGCCATCACCGCCGGCAGGGCGTCGGGCAGGTCAGCCAGCAGGCACCGTTCGATCAGGTCGGTCACCTGGCCCAGCCGGACACCCTGACCGGCTCGCTCCGTCACCCGGGCGGTCGCCGCGCCGGCCACGGTGGTGCCGTGGACGCTGGCCTCTATGACCCGTACCGCCAGCTCGGGTTCCCAGCCGAGCACCCACTCCTCCCGGAACGTCCCGGTACCGCGCTGGTCCGGCTGGGGAACCCCCCACGGGATCGCCAGCAGGTCCAGGCGGTGCAGCAGCCGGCTGCGGGCCAGGTCGATGTCGCGACGCAGGTCCAGCTCCAGGTACCGGATCCCGGCCTCGGGTTTCAGCCGGAGCCGGCGCTGCGCGCCGGCCAGGTCGGCGGCCAGGGGCACCATCGGAGTGTCGGCGGGTACCTCCCCCACCGCCTCGCCGACGACCAGGCGGCGGTCGATCAGTTCGAGCGTGGCGTCGTAGCCTCCTGCGAGCGCGGCCCGGGCCGCATCCCGGCACTCGGACAGGCCGGCGAGGGGCCGGCCCCTCAGGGCGGCCAGGGCCTCGGCCAGCCGGACCGCATCGATCACCGACGCCGGTGGTGCGTCGCCGCGCTCGGCCCGCAGCAGCCCGGCCACCTTCACCATCCACCGCTCGACCGGCCGGTCGGGGGAGACGAACAGGTGCTCGTACCAGCCCGGGGAGGTGACCCCGGCGCCGTAGCCGCTGGAGAAGCTCAACCGGCCGTTGGTCCAGGGCACCCAGGTGACGGTCGCCTTCTCCCTGGTCAGCCCCTTCAGCAGCTCGCTGTCGGCCCGGGCCGGTCCCCGCTCGACCAGGGCCGGGGCGTGCCAGGCCCCGCAGACCACCGCCACCCGGTCGTGGGCCTTCTCGGCGGCCCGGATGTGGCGGCGCATGGCCGCCTCCCGGCGGGCTTCGAGGAGCGTGTCCCGACCGGGCGGGACCCCGACCTCGGCCCGCACCGCGGCCATGGCCTCGGTTATGGCCTCCCAGGGCTCCTCCCCACCCCGGTGCTCGACCACGTCCTCCCACCACCGCTCCGGGTCGTCGTAGCCGGCCGCAGCCGCCAGCCGGGCCAGGGGATCGCCCCCGGCGGGGTCGACCACCCCGGGACCGGCACCGGACCGGTCCCCCTCGCCGGCTGGGGGGAGCCCCGCCCGGTCCCGGTCGGGGACCAGGAATGCTGCGGCCGGCAGGTCGATCATGCGGACCGGGACCGACCCGGCCAGAGCGTGGCGCAGCGCCACCCACTCGGGGGACCAGGCCGCCATGGGGTAGAACGACGACCGGGCCGGGTGGGCCGGGAGGTAGGCCAGCAGCGCCACCGGCGGTCGCATTCCGGCGGCCGCGGCCAGCGCCAGCACCGGCGCGGCCTCGGGCGGACCCTCGATCAGCACCGCGTCGGGCTGCCAGGCGGAGAGGGAAGCCGACAGGGCCCGGGCCGATCCGGGGCCATGGTGGCGGATACCGAACACCCGCACCGTCATCGCCTCACCCTCCCATCGAGCCGGTCAGCTGATGGCCCGGCAGGCCCGGTACAGGTCGGACCACCCCTTGCGGTCCCGGGCCACCGTCTCGAGGTACTCCTGCCAGGCCACCTGGTCCTGCACCGGGTCCTTCACCACCGCCCCCACCAGGGAGGCGGCCACGTCGTCGGGTCCGAGCTCCCCGGTGCCGAAGTGGGCGGAGAGGGCCAGCCCGTTGGTCATCACCGATATGGCCTCGGCGGTGCTCAGGGTGGCCGACGGCTGGCGGACCTTGGTGCGGCCGTCGGCGGTCACTCCCTCGCGCAGCTCCCGGAAGACCGTGACCACCCGGCGGATCTCCTCCAGGGCCGGGGAGGCCGGCGGCAGTTCCAGGGCCCGACCCATCTCGTCCACCCGGAGCCGGACGATCTCCACCTCGTCCTCCAGGGTGGCCGGCAGCGGCAGGACCACGGTGTTGAACCGGCGTCGCAGCGCCGAGGACAGCTCGTTGACCCCCCGGTCCCGGTCGTTGGCGGTGGCGATCAGGTTGAACCCCCGGACCGCCTGCACCTCCGTGCCGAGCTCGGGGACGGGCAGGGTCTTCTCCGACAGGATGGTGATCAGGGCGTCCTGGACGTCGGACGGGATGCGGGTCAGCTCCTCGATGCGGGCCAGCGAACCCTCCCGCATGGCCCTGATGACCGGGCTCGGCACCAGGGCGTCGGGACTCGGGCCGGCGGCGATGAGCCGGGCGTAGTCCCAGCCGTAGCGGATGGCCTCCTCGGCGGTGCCGGAGGTGCCCTGCACCAGCAGGGTGGAGTCGCCGCTGACCGCGGCGGCCAGATGCTCGCTGACCCATGTCTTGGCCGTCCCCGGCACCCCGAGCAGGAGCAGGGCCCGGTCGGTGGCCAGGGTGGCCACCGCCACCTCCATCAGCCGGCGGGGCCCTATGTACTTGGGGGACACCACCGTCGCGTCGGGGAGGACCGTGCCCATCAGGTAGTCGACCACCGCCTGCGGTGACATCCGCCAACGGGGGGGTCGGGGCCGCTCGTCGGCGGCGGCCAGGGCGCTCAGCTCTGCGGCGTACTGCTGCTCGGCGTGGGCCTTCTGCACCGGGGCCGGACCGTCGAGCCGGTCATCGGCCGGGGACGGCGGGGACCCGCGGCGGCGGGTGGGCTGGTTCATCGGAACTCCTGGTACATGGCCTGTCGGAAATGGACGGTGGCGGCGAGCTGGGCGAGGGCCCGGGCCCAGAACACCCGGGCCGGCCCGCGGGCCCCGGCCGCCAGCTGCCCGGGGTCGGCCAGGTCGGCGGTGGCCGGCGCCTGCCCGGCGTCGACGGCCAGCGCCACCATGGCCAGCCGGTCCCGCACCGGGCCGGCCCCCGAGGTGTCGCCTGATCGGACGGTATCGCTGACGGCCGCCAGCACGGCCCGGCTGAGCGGGGCGGACCACGGGGTCGCCAACCCGGCCAGGACCTGGAGAGCGTCCGCCAGCGGGGTGCGGGCCAGCCATCCGGCCAGGGCCCGGTCCGCCACCTCGGGCTCCACCAGGCCCGCCAGGTCGGCGGTGGGCCGGGCCCCGCCGTCCAGGAGGCTGCGGGCCCATCCCCGGTCGGCGGTGGCAGCGGCCGCCGCCGACCACCCGTCCAGCAGCAGCTCCCCGGGCCGGCCCGAGCGGGCCGCCCACCGCACCAGGTCGACCGGGGACCGGGCTGCTCCCAGGGCCGGCCCCCAGACCGCCAGCGGGGTGGCGGCGATCATCGCGACCAGCTCCGATTCTCGATCCCCTCCGGCCCGGCCGGCCGATCCGATCCCGTCCCGGCGGGCGCCCGGATCCGGCTCCGGCGGCAGGGCCACCCGTAACACCGGCTGAGCGGAGCCGGCGACGCGCACCAGCGGCACGGTCCGGGCGGCCATCCGCCGGGCCAGCCGGCTGTCGGGCAGCCGCCGTAGGAGCGCCGCGGCCTCGACCCGCACGTCCCGGCGGCGGTCGTCCAGGCGGGCTTCGAGGAACGGCTCGTCGGCGGGCGAGAGCCCGGCCGCCAGGGTGGCGACGACCGCCGCCCGGGTGGTGCCCGGCTCGTCGGGCCAGATGCGCTCGGCCAGGAGGCGGCCCAGGTCCGGGTTCTCGGCCCGCACCGCGGCCAGGGCCTGCAGGCGCTCCGGGTCCGACGCCGGGCCGGCGCCCCACCGCTCCACCCCGCCGTCGAGGACCGCCCGCGCCACCCGCCCGGCACCGGGAGCCACCCCGGTGAGTGACCACTCCCGGTGATGGGCCGCCAGCCAGGCGGCGCGTGGGCCGGCTGCGGCCTCCAGGTCGGGGCGGGCCGCCGGGGGACAGGCCTCGAGCAGGTCCGGCAGCCACTCGGCCGGCAGGCGGCGGCCGGTCCCTGCGGCCAGCCGCAGCCACTCGGGCAGCACCGGGCGCCGGGCCGGGTCCTCCAGGATGGCCCGGAGGGTCCGGACCGGGCCGGGGGGCAGGAGCGGTCGGGGATCGGCCGGGGCGGCATCCGCCGGGTCCGGTCCGGCCGGCGGGTGGGCCGGGCACCAGCCGGCCTGACGCCACGCCCACATGGCGGCGGCCACCCCGCCCAGCCCGGCCGTCCGGGACGCCTGCTCGGCCACCGCCCCGAGCGGGCCGCCCGGTGGCAGCCCGGCGAACGGGCGCCGCTCGGTGCCGAGCACGGCCGCGCCCACCAGGTCGTCCCACGTCGGGTAGCCCCGGTCTGCGATCACAGGATCACCATCCGGTCGTCCACCCACGCCCCGAGCGGCGCCACCCCGTCGGCGCCCCACTCTCCCAGCACGTGCAGCGGCTGACCCCCCGAGACGGCCAGCAGCCGCCACCCGGCCCGCTCCCCCACATCCAGCGCCAGGCTGCTCCCCGCCCGATCGACCAGGATCCACCCGCCGTCCGGCGCCCGCCCGGGGATCACCCCGCTGACCGACACCGGCCACCGGTCGAGGAACGGGTCGGTGGCGGCGGCCCGGCCCCGGACCCCGGCCAGCTCCTGCAGGCCGGCCCAGCCCGGCGGCGACCCGGCCGGGCCCGGATCGCCCAGGCGCTCGGCGATGAGGACCCGCTGCGGGGCCGAGCCGGGGAAGCGGGCCACTGCCGCCTCCATGGCCTCACCCGGCCACAGCTCCCAGGCGAAGGCCGCCCCGGGCCGGGCGAAGTCCACCAGCAGCGCCGGCCGGCCGCTGCGCCGGCCCCACAGCCAGGTCCGTTGCACCCGTACCTGCTCCTCGTCGCTGGCCACCCGGGCGAGCACGTACCAGCTGTCGGTCTCCCGGGGCCCGGCCAGTACCTGCTCGCTGGGCCAGGGCCAGCCGGCGGCGGTGCGCAGGTCCGCCCGGGTGGCCTCCGGGAGCCGGTCGAAGCGGGCCCAGCCGGCGGCCAACAACTGCAGGCGGGCCACCTCGGCCAGCAGCCGGGACGGCCACCCGGGGCCGGTGCGGGCGGTGCCCGCCAGGGCCCGGACCCGCCCGGCGGCAGCCGGGGCCTGGGCGTCCACCAGCCGGGCGGCCATGGCGTCCCAGAAGCCGTACGGCTGGGCCTGGGCCCAACCGAACCCGTGACGCAGCAGGTCGGCCAGCCACAGGTGCAGCTCGGCCATGCCGGCCCTGATGCGGCCGGCCCGCTGGGCCGCCCGCCGGGCCACGGCCTCCGGATCCGCCGGGGGACGGGGGCCGGTCACCGGGTCGGAATCCTCCGCCGCCGTGGCGCTCCCGGGCAGAACGTCGTCGATGGCCGTGCCCGCCGCCGGGGCCGGGCGGCCGGCCAGCCAGGCGGCCACCTCGGCGGGAGGCACGCCGGCCGGGACGGCCGGCGACCCCGACGCCCACAGGACCAGCAGGGCCAGCACGTGCTTGCAGGGCTGCTTCCGGCTGGGGCAGCTGCAGCGGTAGCCGAAGCAGCCCAGATCGGCGGCGACCTCGTAGGGCTGGCGGGCGCTGCCCCGGCACGATCCCCAGATCACCCGGGCGTCGTGGCCGGCGTCGAACCAGGGGCCCGGGGCGGCCAGGCGGCCGGCTGCCCGGCGGGACGCGTCGTCGGGCGCCGCCGCCAGGATCCGACCGACCGGGACTCTCCGCACCGCGACGAGGGTAACCCCGGCATGCGACAGCGCGACCCGCTCCGGGGGCCGGGCCGAGCCGGCTTAGCTTCGCCGACCGGGTGGGTATAGGCGCACTTACCAGCCCTTTTTCCCCATGGGCACTCCCACTGTCGAGCGAACGGAGGTGGGGAGTCGGATGTCCACTCTCGTCGATGGATTGACCACACGCCCCGAAGGCGCCACCAGCCTGGTCCCGGCCCGCATCGACCGCCTCCGCTGGTCGCGCTTCCACACCAGGCTGGTCGTGGCGCTCGGCGTGGCCTGGATCCTGGACGGGCTGGAGATCACCATCGCCAGCAACTCCACGTCGCTGATCTCCGGCAAGGCGGCCCTCCACATGTCGTCGGCCTCGGTGGCGTTTTCCGTGGGGACCGTCTACCT
>JAKAXN010000279.1 GCA_021816565.1 Actinomycetes bacterium | reverse complement strand
CACAGGAGCCGAACACCGCCCCCTCCGCTCGGCGGTCCGCCTGGCCGTCGGCGGCGTGGCCCTGACGGGCATCTGCTGGACCGGGCTCACCACCGGGGTGGCCATGGCGACCGAGGCCGGCGCCGGAGTGGCCGACCCGCCCCCGGGATCGGGGGCGGTGGCCTACCTCGGGGTGCGGCTGAGCGCCGCCGAGCTGGCCGATCCGGCCGTGGACACGCAGCTGCGCCAGCTGTCGGCCACCGCGGTGGTCGACGACATGACCGCCCAGGAGGCCCCCGGCGCCCTGCGTCAGCTGGCGGGCGAGGGGGTGGGGGTGGCCAACGGCGGCTTCGGCGAGCCGGGCTCAAGCCTCCCCGGCGACAGCGACCTCCCGTGGAACCGGGCCTTCCGCGACGCCCGCGCCGGTCAGGCGATCGCCGCCATCACCGGCCAACCGGTCACCGTGTCGGTACCCGGGCGCCGGCTCAACGCCTGGGACCTGGTCGAGTGCCGCAACGCCCACACCTCGCTGGTCGTGCCGAACCACATACTGCACGCCGGCCCCGGACCGGACAGCCAGAGCCTCAAGCTGGAAGCCCGCCAGATCTACCTGATCAACGGCTTCGGGGCCACCCCGGCGGAGCTGGCCCAGTACCTGTCACAGATCCAGGCGGCGCTCGGAGCCTCCCAGCTGGCGTCGGCCCCTCTGGCTGCGCTGGCGTGACCGACCCGGGTTCCACGACCCGCAGGCTGGGCGCCGGCCTGGCGGCTGCGGCCGCCGGCGGCGCCTTCGCCCACCTGGTGCCCGGAGTGGTCGCCTGGAGGTCGGCCCGGTGCCGCCTCCTGCCCGGCCTGTCGGGGGTGGGACGGCCGGGGCACGTGGCTCTGACCTTCGACGACGGGCCCGACCCTCTGTCCACTCCACTGGTCCTGGACGCCCTGGACGCCCTGGGGTGGAAGGCGACGTTCTTCTGCCTGGGGTCCCAGGCCCGCCAGGCCCCGGAGGTGATCACCGAGCTCGTCCGGCGGGGCCACGAGATCGGGGTCCACGGCGACACCCACAAGAGCCACCTGCGCCGGCCCGTGCCCTCGGTGGTGCGTGACGTGGCCACCGCCCGGGCCACCCTGGAGGACCTGAGCGGGCACCGGGTCGACTGGTTCCGCCCCCCCTACGGCGGGGTGTCGCTCTCCAGCCTGGTAGCCGCCCGGAAGGTCGGGCTGCGCATGGTGCTGTGGACCACCTGGGGTCTCGACTGGCGAAGCGATGCCACCGGTACGACAGTGGCCGGAAATGTCGAACGAACCTTCGTCCCGGGAGCAACCGTGCTCCTCCACGACTCCGACGTCACCTCGACCCCCGAGAGCTGGAAGGCGACCATCGACGCCCTTCCCGTCCTGGCCGATGAGTGGCGGAGGCGCGGCCTGGATGTCGGGCCGCTCGGTGAGCACTTCTAGGCACCGGTCCCGGAGGGCCCTGCTGGCGGCCGTCGCCCTGGTGACGGGCCTGGCCGGCTGCGGCAACTCGCTCCCCCGGTCCGTGTCGGCGGCCCCGACGCTGCAGGTCGTCACCGGCCTGTACCCCCTGGCCCAGATCGCCGGGCTGATCGGCCAGGGCAAGGCGAGGGAAACGGACGTCGTCCCGAGCGGGGCCGACCCCCTTCGGTACCAGCTGACACCGGCCCAGGCGGGGCAGGTGCGCTCGGCCGGTCTGGTGCTCGAGGTGGGAGGCGGCTTCCAACCCTCGTTCGAGGCCGCCGCATCGGCGGCCCGGACGGTCGTGAAGGTCCGCCCGGCCGCCCCGGCCAGCCCTTACGTGTGGCTCGACCCGCACACCGTCAACCAGACGGTGGGGGCCATCGCGTCGGCGATGGAGGCGGCCGACCCGGAGGCGGCCCCGCTGTTCCGCCGGAACGCCTCGTCCCTCCAGGCCCAGGTCTCCTCGCTCGACATCGCCTACTCCAGCACCCTCTCGGCCTGCCCGGACACCACGCTGATCACGCCCGACCGGGCGTTCAGCTCCATGGCCGGGTCCTACGGCCTGCAGAACATCGTGGTGGGCGCCCCGTCGGTGGCATCCCAGGTCGAGGCCGCCACCGCGGCCCTCGCGGCCGGCCGGACCACCTCGGTCGTGACCGAGCCGTGGGTCGACAACTCGGGGGTCACGGCGGTCGCCGCCTCGGCCAACGCCAAGGTCCACTCGCTCGACACGCTGGCCGGGCCGCCGAGCGGGGGGTGGCCGAACGGGGCCGGCTACTTCTCCCTGATGGAGCAGAACCTGGGCACGCTGAGCGGGATCCTCGGATGCCCCTCCCCGGGGCAGTGAGCGCCGGGCGGCCCGGCGGCCCGCTTGATTCAGTGGCCGGCTGGGGCTTCCCCGCCAGCGCCGCGTGGCTGTCCGCCGGGCCGGCCGGGATCGCCGTGCGTGACGTGGCGGGCCCGACGGGGAGACCCTTCCCGTGGGCGTCGGTGACCAAGGTCGTGACGGCGGTCACCGTGTGGGTGGCGGTGGAGGAGGGAACGGTGTCGTGGGACGACCGGGCCGGACCGGAGGGGTCGACGCTGCGCCACCTGCTGGCCCACGCCTCCGGCCTGGCCCCCGACAGCGACAGCGTCCTGGCCCCCCCGGCCCGCCGGCGCATCTACTCGAACCGGGGCTTCGAGGTGGCCGCCGCCCACCTGGCCGCGGCGGCCGGGATGCCCTTCGGGACCTACGCCCGGGAGGCGGTGCTGGAGCCCTTGGGCATGGACGCCACCCGGCTGGAGGGATCCCCGGCCTGGGGGGCCAGCGGGCCGCTGAGCGACCTGGCGGCCCTGGCCGGCGAGCTCCTGCGCCCCGGCCTGGTCAGCGAGGCCACCCTGACCGAGGCCACCACCGTGGCCTTCCCGGGTCTCAGCGGGGTGCTGCCGGGGTTCGGGCCCCAGGAGACCAACGACTGGGGGCTCGGGGTGGAACTGCGGGACCACAAGGCCCCCCACTGGACCGGACGGACGAACTCGCCCCGCACCTTCGGGCACTTCGGCCGGTCGGGGTCGCTCCTGTGGGTCGACCCCGACTCCGGCCGGGCGCTGGTGTCGCTCTCGGACCGACCGTTCGGCCCCTGGGCAGCCGAGGCCTGGCCCCGCCTCTCGGACGCCGTGACGGCCGCCTGACGGCGGCCTCAGGACTGCTCGGCCAGGACCATCTCCTTGAAGGCGGCGAGGGCCCGGGGGCCCCACACCGTCCCGGGACCGCCGTTGAGCAGCACCGCCACCCCGATGGCCTCCGCCACCTCCTCCTCGGTGGCGTTCTGGCGGGCAGCCCCCCGGGCGTGGGCCGCCAGGCAGCCGTCGCACTGCCTGGTGACCGCCACGGCCAGCGCGATCAGCTCCTTCACCTTGGCCGACAGCGCCCCGTCGGCCATGGCGGCCCGCTGCATGCTGGCGTAGGCCCCGATCACATCGGGGATCTGGTCCCTGAGCTCCCGTGCCGGCTGGCGCAGTTCGCCCAGTACCTCGTTCGGATGGATCATCTGACGGCTCCTTTGCCTGCCTGGCAGCTGAGTTGGCGGTTCGGACCCGAGGAGGTCCCCCGGGCATTGTCGTCGCTACCCGGCCCCGATGCGGGGATCCCCCGGGGCAAGCGGATCGGCCCCACACCCGGCCCGGCCGGACCCGGGCTTCCTCCGTCCCATATGCCCGGGTCCGCTATCGTCCGCTCATGGCCAACCGGCTCCGCAAGGAAGAGAAGGTCGAGCTGCTCGGCCGCCTGCCCCTGTTCGAGAACTGCACCAAGCGGGAGCTCGCCGACATCGCCTCGATCATGGTGGAGGCCGGCAAGCCGGCCGGCTCCTATCTGACCAGGCAGGGACAGGACGGTGGCCTGATGTTCGTCATGGTGGAGGGCCGAGCCGAGGTCCTGGCCGGAGACGACCGGGCCGCCGGCCCCGCTCAGGTGATCGGCGATCTCGGACCCGGGGACGTGGTCGGCGAGCTCTCGCTCATCGACGGGCACGCCCGGTCGGCGAGCGTGCGGGCCGTCACCGACGTGACGCTGCTGGAGATCGTCTCCGACGACTTCATCGAGCTGGTCCACCGCTCCCCCAGCTTCGTGCTCAGCCTGCTCCGGGCGCTGTCCCTGCGGGTCCGGGAGATGGAGATGCTCACCAGCTGACGCCCGGGGTTGGTCCGGGCGTCAGCTCTGCGCTACGACCCGTTGCGCTCCCGGAAGAGGGCTTCCTCCTCCTCGAGCTGGCGGCGCTCCGCCTCGTCGAGGCCTCCCATGGCGGCCTGATCATCGGCGCCCGGCTCGCCGGCAGCCGGGCGGTCGCCGGCCAGCTCGTCGCCGACCGGCTCAGGCGATCCGGCCGGAGCAGCCTTGCGCGACCGGGTGGCCCTGGGCTTGGCCGGAGCGGCCCGTCGGGCCCGCTTGGCCGCCGGCCGGGCCTTGGAGGCCTCCCCGTCGTCCTCGGCGGTCTCCCCCGATTCGGCCCCGGTCACCGGTACGGCCCCCGTCTCCACCGGGCCGGCGGGAGCAGCGGTGCCGGCCTCGTCCGCGGCCCAGTCATGGATGGACCCGCCGTCGGTGGGGCCCGGGTCGGGCTCCACCGGGGCGACGGCGGCGGTGTCGGCGCCGGCATCCACCCGGGGGAGCTGCTCGGTCCGTTCCACCCGTCGGCCGCTGCCGTTTCCGTTACCGCCGGGCTTGCCGTTACCGCTCCCGTTGCCGTTACTGCTGCCATTGCCAGTGCCGGCGTGGCCGCTGCTCGGGGGCGTCCAGCCGTCGTCGAGGTGCCCGTCCTCGTGGACGGCGGGGGCCTCGTCGGCCAGGAGGGCCGCCACATCGGCCTCGCCCCGGGCCGCATCGACCATCTCGTCCATGCCGATCGGCCCGATGTTGCTGCCGGCCAGGAACTGCTTCACCAGGGCCCGGTCGCTCACGAACATGTCCTGGGCCGGACCGAAGCGCACCAGGCTGGACCGGTAGAGCATGCCGATGTAGTCGGCGGTCCGCCTAACCGATTCGATGTTGTGGGTGATGATGAAGAAGGTGCAGCCGGTCTCCTTCTGGACCGACTTCACCAGCTCGTCGAGGTAGGCGACGCGCACCGGGTCGAGGCCGGAGTCCGGCTCGTCGAAGAAGACGATCTCGGGGTCCAGGATCAGGGCCCGGGCCAGTCCGGCCCGCTTGCGCATGCCTCCGGAGATCTCCCCTGGCACCTTCTTCAGGTGGGCGACCATGCCCACCATCTCGGCCTTCTCCATGACCAGCGCCTTGATCTCCCGCTCGGAGCGCTTGGTGTGCTCGCGCAGGGGGAAGGCGATGTTGTCGAAGATGTTCATCGACCCGAACAGGGCGCCGTCCTGGAACAGGACGCCGAACTTGCGCCGGATCCGAAGGATGTCCTTGTGGCGGATGCCGACTATCGGCTCCCCGTCCACGAAGATCTGGCCCTCCTCCGGCTTCAGCAGGCCGATGATGTTCTTGAGCAGGACGGACTTACCGGTACCGGACGGTCCGAGCACCGCGGAGATCTTGCCCCGGGGCACGTCGAAGGTCAGGTCCTTGAGCACCGTGTGGCTCCCGAACCTCTTCGTGACCCCTCTCAGGGCGATGACCGCGTCCCCACCGGGAGGAGGGGCGTCGTCTACCCGTGTGGCGCCAGACATTGTGCTCACCGCTTTCCTCCTTCCTCAGTTCGGCGGGCTGTAAGCCGGAACAGCGGGTGTTCTGCCGGATCCGGCCTCCGAAGCAGGAACCGGCAGCCCTGATGGTCAAGATACTTCGTAACAGGCTCATGTTCCTGCCTCGCTCCCATCCACCTCATCAATCGCACCAGGAGTTTGATGTGACCCCGGTCATGTGCTTGTCTTTTCGCCGTGGGCACAAGCGGCACGAGAAGCCCAGAGCTGATCGTTCCGGCATGTGCGCAGAAATGGGTTGCAAATGACCACGGTTGAGGACCGGCGCGACACGGCCCCGGCTTCCCCGATCGGCCAGCCCCGCCCCACCCCCGCCGAGCGGGCCACCCAGCTGGTCCACCAGGGGATGGGGAGTCTCAGCGAGTCCGCCACCGGCGCCACCCGGTCCTTCGGCGGCCTGGTGGCTCTGACCATCGACACCGTGATCGCCACCGTCGACGCCGTGGTGCACCGACGGTTCTCCTACGCCGAGTTCTTCGAGCAGGCATGGTTCCTGGTGTCGGTCTCGCTCCTCCC
>JAKAXN010000278.1 GCA_021816565.1 Actinomycetes bacterium | reverse complement strand
CCCGCAGTATCTGCCCGCAGTGCCACAACGCCAAGCTGCCGCACGTGGTCTGCCCGAACTGCGGCTGGTACAAGGGACGCCAGGCCATCGACGTTGGCTGACCGAGGGTCGGCCACCGGGCCGGCTGCTGAAGACAAGAGACCGGCCGCGGCGCTGCCGGTGGCGGTCGACGCCATGGGTGGCGACCGGGCCCCCGGCGAGATCGTGGCCGGGGCCATCGAGGCCGCCGAGGCCGGCCACTCTGTGCTCCTCGTGGGCGATCCCGACCGCCTGGGCGACACCGGCGGGCTGCCGGTGCTGGCGGCGTCGGAGGTCATCGAGATGCACGAGGACCCGGCCCGCTCGGTGCGGACCAAGAAGGACTCCTCGCTCGTGCGCGCCGCGGAAGCGGTGCGCGACGGCCGGGCCAGCGCCATGGTGAGCGCCGGCAACACGGGAGCCACCATGGCCAGCGCCCTGTTCCGCATGGGCCGCATCAAGGGGGTGGCCCGCCCGGCCATCGCCACCGTCATCCCGGTCCCCGGCGGGGACCCGACCATCCTCCTCGACGCCGGGGCCAACGCCGAGTGCTCCGCCGCCTGGCTGGTGCAGTTCGCCCAGATGGGCTCGGTGCTGTCCCGCCTCCGCTTCGGGGTGGAGAAACCCCGGGTCGGGCTGCTCTCGATCGGGGAGGAGCCCGGCAAGGGCAACCCTCTGGCCAAGGAGGCCCACGCCCTGCTGGCCGCCGGCGAGGCCGGGCCGTCGGTTGACTTCATAGGCAACGTGGAGGGTCGGGACGTGATGTCCGACGCTGCCGACGTCGTCGTCACCGACGGTTTCACCGGCAACGTGGTGCTGAAGACCCTCGAGGGCTCGATGAAGTTCGCCTTCGGCGCGGTGCTGCAGGCTCTGCGCTCGCCGGAGGTGCCCAAGGACGCCTCGGACGCCGTCCTCGGCCAGCTCCTGCCGCTCGCCGCGGAGCTCGACCCCGAAACCTACGGCGGAGCGGTTCTGCTCGGCGTGGACGGAGTCTGCATCATCAGCCACGGGTCGTCATCGGCCCGGGCCATAGTCAACGCTGTCGGAGTGGCCCACCAGGCGGTCACAGAAGGGCTGGTCGACCAGCTCCGGACGGCCATCGGGGCCACCGCCTGACCGGCGGGCCGTCCGATAGAGTCAGAAATCGGGAAGGAGACCGAATGCCCGCTGAGACCCACGTCGCCAGGAACCCCATGGATCGGGAGCAGGTGTTCGAGTTGATCCGGGGATGCCTGTCCGACATCCTCGAGATAGGCCCGGAGAGCATCTCCGAGGGGGCGTCCTTCGGCGACGACCTCGGAGCGGACTCCCTGGCCCTCATCGAGCTGGTCGAGGCCCTCGAGGAGGAGCTGTCCGACCGCACGGTCGGGTTCCGGATCGACGACGAGGACCTCGAGGACCTGAAGACGGTGCGCGACGCCGTCGATTACGTCCTGGCCAAATTGCAGAACTCCTGAGGCCGGCCCCGCCCGCTAGCCCGTCGACTGGAGAACTTCTGCCCGGAGAGTCGGTTCCTGCCCCGTCCGCGGACACCGTTCGCCAGGCCCTGGCCCACCGGATGGACTGGGACGTGGCCGATGGGCGTCTGCTCCTGCAGGCCCTGCGGCACCGCTCGTGGTGCGCGGAGAATCCGGGCTGGGAGTCCAACGAGCGGTTGGAGTTCCTTGGTGACTCGGTCCTCGGGCTGATAGTCACCGCCCACCTGTTCCGCACCTACCCCGACATCCCCGAGGGCGAGCTGACCAAGGTGCGGGCGTCGGTGGTCAATTCCGCCGCCCTGGCCGAGGTGGCCGCCGAGCTGGACCTGGGCCCGGCTCTGATGCTCGGCAAGGGTGAGGACCAGTCCGGCGGCCGGGAGAAGCCGTCCATCCTGGCTGACGCCACCGAGGCGTTGATCGGCGCCGTCTACATGGACCGGGGCTGGGGAGCCGCCGAGGCCGCGGTGATGGGCCTGTTCGGGGCCCGCATCGAGGAGGCGGCGGCGGGCCCCGGCGGCCAGGACTACAAGACCCGGCTGCAGGAGCTTTGCGCCCGGACCTTCGACCAGCTGCCCCGGTACGTCCTGCGCGACGAGGGTCCCGACCACGCCAAGGAGTTCGAGGCGACGGTCCACGTGCAGGGCCAGGCCCAGGGGTCGGGCCGGGGCCGGTCCAAGAAGCAGGCGGAGCAGGCCGCGGCCCGGGAGGCGTGGGAGCGGCTGCGGGCCGCCGCCGAGACGACCGGCTAGTGCCCGAGCTGGCCGAGGTCGAGACGGTCCGGCGCGACGTCGACGGCGAATTCGCCGGTCGGGTGATCGACCACGTCAGCGCCACCGGGATCCGGACCCTGCGGCGCCACCACCACCCCGGGGAACTGGTGGAGAGGGTGCAGGGCCGCAAGCTGCTCGGCGCCGGCCGGCGGGGCAAGTACCTGCTCATGCACCTCGACAGCGGCGACGTGGTGGTGATCCACCTGGGCATGAGCGGCCAGCTGCTGCTCGCCGTCCCCGACGACCCGCCGGTCAGGCACACCCACGTGGCTTTCACCTTCGATGACGGCCGTCAGTTGCGCTTCGTCGATCCCCGCACCTTCGGTGAGGTGTTCGTGACGACGGCGGCCGGCCCGGGTGCGGTACCGGCGGAGCTGTCCAAACTGGGTCTCGACCCCCTGGCCCCCGACCCCGGCCCCGACCCCGGCGACGGCCCGGGCCCCGGCGGGGACGCCCGCCCGGCCGAGGACCGCTTCGTGGCCGTGCTGGCCGGGCGAGCCACCAGGCTGAAGCCCCTGCTTATGGACCAGACCCGTATCGCCGGGATCGGCAACATGTACGCCGACGAGATCCTCTTCGCCGCCGGGCTGCGCTTCGACCGGCCGGCCGGGACCCTGGGCGAGGACGACGCCCGCCGGCTGTTCAGGGCCGCCGTGGCGGTGCTGAGCGACGCCGTGGCGCACCGGGGCTCGTCGCTGGCCGACGAGCAGTACCGGGACCTGTACGGCCGGCTGGGCGGCTACCAGGCGCTCCACAACGTCTACGCCCGGGAGGGGTCGCCCTGCCGGCGGTGCTCCACCCCCATCGAGCGGGTGAAGGCCGCCGGGCGCAGCAACTTCTTCTGCCCCCGGTGCCAGTCCTGACCGGACGCCCGGCCCCCGGCCCGCCCCGGGCGGTCAGGGTCCACCAATTCGGAAACCGGGCGGGGCAGCGTTTAGGGATGGGCGCCGGGCGTTGTAGTTTCCCTCTGCCGTGTTTCTGAAGTCGCTGACGATCAAGGGCTTCAAGTCCTTCGCTGACACCACCACCCTCGAGCTCGAGCCCGGGGTGACGGTGGTGGTGGGCCCCAACGGCAGCGGCAAGTCCAACGTGGTGGACGCGGTGGCGTGGGTGCTCGGCGCCCAGGGGGCCCGCACCGTGCGCTCCGCCAAGATGGAAGACGTCATCTTCGCCGGGACGCCCAAGCGACCGGCGCTCGGGCGGGCCGAGGTGGCGCTCACCATCGACAACAGCGCCGGTTTGCTCCCCATCGAGTTCTCCGAGGTGACCATCACCCGGACGCTGTTCCGCAGCGGCGACTCCGAGTACGCCATCAACCGGGTGCCGTGCCGGCTGCTCGACATCCAGGAGCTGCTCTCCGACACCGGTATCGGCCGCCAGCAGCACGTCATCGTCTCGCAGGGCAACCTCGACGCCATCTTGAACGCCCGACCGGAGGAGCGGCGGCTCGTGATCGAGGAGGCGGCAGGCATCCTCAAGTTCCGGCGCCGCAAGGAGAAGTCCGAGAGGCGGCTGGAATCCACCGAGGCCAGCCTGGTCCGCATCCAGGACCTGCTCCGGGAGGTCCGCCGGCAGCTGCGCCCCCTCGAGAAGCAGGCCGACGCGGCCCGTCGTCACGACGACCTGGTGGCCGAGCTGGCCGCCGTGCGCCGCTACCTCCACGGCCGGGACCTGAGCGCCGTCGAGGGCCGGCTGTCGGCCGCGGCCCGGGAGCGGCGGGACCTGGCCGAGGGGGAGGACCGGGTCCGGCGCAGCCTGGGCCGTCTCGACGCGGAGGTCGTCCAGGCCGAGACCGAGCTGGAGGTCGCCATGTCCGGCCCGGGGCCTGACCTGGCCGACCTGGTGTCGCGCGCCGAGGGGCTGCGGGCCCGGGCCGGCGGCCTGGCCGCGGTCATGGCCGAGCGCCGCCGGTCCATCGAACGGGCCATCAACGCCACGGTGGACCAGGACGTGATCTCCAGCCTGGAGGCCGAGGCGGCCAGCTTGAGCGAGCGGTTGGAGGGCACCGAAGCGGAGGCCCAGCGCCTGCTGCCGGAGGCCGACGAGCTGGCCGAGGCGGAGCGGGCCCTGGCCGCCGAGACCGAGGCGTTCGAGTCCCAGTGGGGTTCGGCTCCGGCCCGGCCCACCGACCCGGCTGCCGAGGTGCGAGGCGAGCTGACCGCCCTGCGCTCCGCCGGGGAGCGGACCGCCGCTGAGACGCGGCGGCTGGACTCCCGGCTGGCCTCGCTGGAGGAGCGCGCCGCCAAGCTGGCCGCCGAGCGGGCCCGACTGGCGGAGGTGGTCGAGGAGACGACCCGGGAGGCCCCCGGGCTGGCCGCGGCGGACACCGCGGCCCGCCAGGCCGAGACCGAGGCCGACTCGGCCCGCAGCGAGGCCGAGGAGCGTCGCCGGGAAGCCGACGCCGAACGCCACCGCTGGGCCGCCCGCGAGGAGGCGCTGGCCCAGGCGCTCGACCAGGCCCGGGCCCGGGCCGGGGCCGAGAAGCTGGCTCAGGCCGGTGGGGTGGTCGGCACGCTCCTCGACCTGGTGGAGGTCGACGAGGGCTTCAGCGCGGCGTTCGAGGCGGCCGCCGGTGAGATCCTGGCCGCCGTGGTCCTCGACGGGGTGGACTCGGCCCGGCGGGGGCTGGCCGAGCTGCGTCGGATGGCTGCCACCGGCGCGGTGGTGGCCCTGCCCGGCCCGGCCGCCGGGGCCGGGTCCGGCGGGCCGGGCGGTGCGTACGGCGCAGCCGATCTGCCGGCCGGGGCGGTTCCCCTGCGGGGCCGCGTCCGGGGCCGGCTGCCGGGGGTGGAGTCCCTCCTCGACGACCTGCTGGGCCGGGCCGTGGTGGTGAACTCCGGCTGGGAGCCGGCGCTGGACCTGGCTCTGGCCCGGCCCCAACTGGTGGTGGTGACCCCCGACGGGGACCGCTTCTCCGGCGGCCTGTGGCGGACCGGGGCGGCCGGTCCGGGGGCCACCGGTGCCGCCCTGGAGGAGGCCAGGGAGCGGGCCGCAGCGGCCGCTGCAGAGGCGGAGCGGGCCGCCACCGGGTCCAGGGAGGCCAAGCAGGCCCACGAGCAGGCCCGTTCGGCCCGGTCCGCGGCCGGCCGGGCGGTGGAAGCCAACTCCTCCAGGAGGCGGGCCGCGTCCGACGCCCTGGCCCGGCTGGAGTCCGAGACGGCGGAGCGGGCGAACGAGCTGGAGGCGGTCCGGGCCCAGCGCCGGGAGCTGGCGGAACGCGTCGAGCGGGAGTCGAGCCGGGTGGCCGAGCTGGAGGCCCTGCTTCCCGAGCTGCAGCGCCTGGCCGACGCCGAGGCCGAGAAGGCCGCCGCCGAGCGGGCCGCCCGGTACCGTCTGACCGAGCGGGCTGCCGCGGTGGCCGCCATGCGCCGCGACCTCGAGGTCCGAGCCGCCGGCCTGGAGGAGCGGCGGACCCTGACGTCCCGCCGGCTTCGGGAGGTGGAGGAGCGGCTGAGGCGCAACGTGGCCGAGCGCGACGAGGCGGCCGCCCGCCGTCAGGCGGCCCGGTCCGCGGCCGGGGTGACCGACGCGTTGATGGCGCTGGTCCGGGCCCGGGAGGCGGAGCTGGAGTCGACACTCGCCCGTCTGCGCGAGGCCCGACGGGCCGAATCGGAGGAGCAGCGTCAGCGCAGCAGCCGGCTGGAGCAGCTGCGCCGGGAGCGTTCCGCGGCCGAGCGCCAGCTGGCAGAGGTGCGGGAGCGGCTCAACCGAATCGACCTCGACGAGGCCGAGGCCCGGGTCCGCCTGGAGAACATCACCGAGGCCATCCGCCGGGACCTGGACTGCGAGCCGGAGTCGGTGAAGGGGGCCGAGTGCCCGCCCCTGCCGGCCGGTACCAGCGCCGGCAGCCGCCGCACCGAGCTGGAGCGGGAGCTGAGGCTGATGGGCCCCATCAACCCGCTGGCCCTGGAGGAGTA
>JAKAXN010000277.1 GCA_021816565.1 Actinomycetes bacterium | reverse complement strand
CACCGTAGGCGGCCCCCAGGAAGATGGTCAGTATGAACACGGCCTGCCGGCCGGCGGACGGGCCGTGCCGGTCGGACGGACCGGACCGGGGGGAGACGCGCAGCCGGTCCCCGAAGGCCAGCAGGCCGCACGACAGGAGGATCAGGTACGGCACCGAGGCCCGGAATGCAGATGCCGGCAGGACCACCAGCAGGATCGAGCCGACCAGACCCCCGACGGCCGACACCGCGGAGAGGAGCCGGGCGTGGGCCAGCTGCGGTCGCAGATCGTCGCGCTGGGCGAAGGAGCCGGCCAGGTAGCCGGGTAGCAGCGACACCGTGTTGGTGATGTTGGAATTGACCGCCGGCACGCCCAGGGCCACCAGGGCGGGGAACGAGATGAGGGTGCCCCCACCTGCCATGGCGTTGACGGCGCCGGCCAGCAGCGCCGCCCCACCGGCCGCCGCCTCGCTCAGGGGTCCGAGATGCACCTCTCCTACATCCCCTGACGGGACGCCCGGCGCGCCCGGGCCAGGCGGCACAAGCGCCCCACCAGGACCTCGAGGACCGCCTCCCCGGGCCAGGCGCTGGCCCCCTTCAGGTCCACCTCGGCGTCGGCCAGCAGCCCGATGCCTTCGGCGATGTTGGCGGAGCCCCACTGCTGGGCCGAGCGCAGGGCCTTCTTGGCCGGGTAGGTGCTCCGCCCCTTCGGGATCCCCATGGCCGCGGCGGCCGCCGCCTCGGTCCGGATCGACCCTCCGTCCACCCTCAGGAGCGACTGGACGTGCCGGTGCAGGATGGCCAGCACCACCAGGGGGTGGCGCTGCCCTCCCTCGAGCAGGCGGTGCAGCAGCTCCAGGGCCCGGGCCGTGTCCCCGGCGTCGATGGCGTCGGTGAAGGCCCAGGGGGTCACGGACCCGGCCTCCCCCAGGTAGGGCTCGATCTCCTCCGGCCCCAACCGGGCCCCCGACCCGTAGGCCGCCTCGAGCACCGCCAGGATGGGCACCAGACGGCTCACGTCTTCGCCCAGATGGGACACGAGGAGATCCTCGCCGGCCCGGTCCAGGACAAGGCCGGCCGAGCGCAGGCGGTCGTGGACCCAGTCCGTCGCCCCCCGGGAGTCCACTGCGGTGGCGATCACCCGGCCCCGGGCCTTGACCGCGGTGACCAGCTTGGCCGGCGTGGTCCCCCCTCCGGCGACCAGCACCAGCGAAGTGGTGGGCAGCGGGTCGTCCAGGTAGGCGAGCAGCGGGGACACCTCGTCGGTGTTGAAGCGACCGATCTCGCGGACCACCACCACCCGGCGCGACACCAGGAACGGCGGTGTGGCGCACGAGTCGGCCACGGCCGCCAGGTCGACCTCCTCACCGCCGTGGTCCTCGACGGCCAGGGAGCGGTCGTCGGAGCCGACCAGCTCGCCCACCAGATTGGCCACCGCCTCGGAGAGGAGCGTCTGGTCCCCGCCCTCCACCAGGAACACCGCCTGGGACCGGTCGCTCACACCGCCTCCAGCACGGCGGCGACGGTGTCGGCCACCCGGCGGGCGGCCCTCACGTCGTGGGCCCGCAGGATACGGCACCCGAGCCCCACCCCGATGGCGTGGGCGGCCAGGGTGGCCTCGGCCCGGTCACCGACCTCCAACCCGAACATCACCCCGAGGAACGTCTTGTTGGACGCGGACAGCAGGAGCGGCCAACCGAGGGCAGCGAGCCGGTCCGAGTCCTGGAGCAGCTGCAGGGACTGCGCCGCCGTCTTACCCAGGTCCAGCCCGGCGTCGATGACGATCTGGCGGTCCGACAGACCGGCGGAACGGGCCCGCCCGGCCCGCTCCACCAGGAACGCCGACACGTCGGCCACCACATCGTCGTAGTGCGGCTCGGGATCGGGGATGCGCGGCCCCAGCCGGATGTGGGTCGCCACGACGGTGGCCCCGGCCCGGGCCGCTTCCGGCAGGTAGTCGGGGTCGGCGAAGCCACTGATGTCGTTGCCGACGACCGCCCCCACCCGGTAGGACTCCCGGGCCACCGAGGCCCGCCAGGTATCCACCGATACCGCCACGTCGAAGCGGGAGCAGAGGGCTTCGATGGCCGGCACCACCCGGTCCATCTCCTCCTGCTCGCCCACCTCCGGGCCCGGGCCGGCCTTGACCCCGCCCACGTCGAGCAGGTCGGCGCCGTCAGCGACGAGGTCCTCGGCCCGCCGGTAGAACAGGTCCAGGTCCCAGTACCGGCCCCGGTCGTAGAAGGAATCGGGCGTGCGGTTCAAGATGCCCATGACCAGGGACCTGGTGGTGATGTCGAAAGTACGCGACCCCAGCTGGACGAACACGGCCAGCGACCCTACTCCGGGACGGCCGCCCGGCCCCCGGCCGGCTAGAACAGCCGGGCCGTGAGGGCCTTCCGGTAGGTCCCGGTGCGGGGGTCGTCGGGGCCCAGTATCTCGAGCAGGTCGACGTACTCCTGGCGGGCTGCGTCGTCGTCGCGCACCCGCTCCAGCAGGGCATCCAGCTTGGCCTCGATGCCATCAGCGCCGGGGTCGGCCGCCTGCCCGGCGTCACTCCCCAGCCGGGCCTGGGCCGCCAGGTGGCGGGTCTCGGCCGATTCGGGGATCTTGGCCAGCAGGGCCAGGGCCTCGTCCCGCCGCTCGGGGGTGGCCCCATCGGCCACCAGCAGCGAGGCCAGGGCCAGAACCGCCTGCTCGTTGGCCGGCTCCAGGGTCAGCGCCTGGCGCAGGGAGACCTCGTCCCCCTTGGCGATCAGCAGGTCGGCCTCGGTGGGCGCCGGGTTGAGGCCGGCGACCCACTGGCGGACCGCCGGCTCGGGCAGGGCCCCGACGAAGCTGTCGACCACCCGGCGGTCGCGTATGGCGTACACCGCCGGGATCGACTGGACCTGGAAGGTCGCGGCGGAGCGGGGGTTGGCGTCCACGTCTATCTTCACCAGCTCCACGCCGTCGGCCTCGCCGACGACCTTCTCCAGCGTGGGGCCGAGGGTGCGGCACGGGCCGCACCACGAGGCCCACAGATCCACGACCACGGTCGATCTGGTGGAACGCTCGAGTACGTCGGTTTCGAACGTGGCGTCGGTGACGTCGGTGACCACAGCCATGGACGATCTGATCCTTCCGGTCCGGTTACTGCTCGGTAGATGTTCTCCGGCATGCGGGGCGGCCCCGCGCTGCCATAGCTTTTCAGGCCATGAGCGACCCGACTACACAGGGTACCGGCGCCCCCCGGGGTATCAACGCCCCCGGCGTGAGCGCGTGGTTCGAGCAGAACGTCCCGGGCGTGGAGCTGCCCCTGGCCTTCACGCTGGTGGCAGGGGGTCGCAGCAACCTCACCTACCTCGTGACCGATGCCGGCGGCCGGCGCTACGTGCTGCGCCGTCCCCCCACCGGCCACCTGCTGCCCACCGCCCATGACATGGCCCGGGAGCACCGGATCATCGCGGCGATGGGCCCGGCCGGTGTTCCGGTGCCACCGGCACTCGGCCTGTGCCGGGACGACGAGGTCAACGGCGCACCGTTCTACGTCATGGGGTTCGTCGACGGGGTCATCGCCCGCAACGAATCCGACGTGGCCGCCCACTTCGACGAGGAGGCCCGTCGTCTCTGCGGTCTGGCCCTGATCGACACCCTGGCCCAGATCCACCAGGTGGACCCCGATGCGGTGGGCCTCGGTGATCTCGGCCGCAAGGAGGGCTACATCGCCCGCCAGCTCAAGCGGTGGTACTCCAACTACCAGGCCGCCAACGAGGCCCGGGGCGGCACCGTGCTCCCGGCCATGGAGGAGATCCACCAGCGCCTGTCGGCCAGCATCCCCGAGCAGGGACCGGCGGCGGTCGTCCACGGCGACTACCGCCTCGACAACTGCATCGTGGCGCCCGACGGAAGCCGGGTGCTGGCCGTCCTGGACTGGGAGCTGTGCACCCTGGGCGACCCGCTGGCCGACGTGGGGCAGTTCCTGGTGTACTGGCCCGAGGCCGGCGAACGCTCCGCTCTCGGCCACGCCCCCACCGCCATGCCCGGCTTCGCCAAGCGGGCCGAGCTGATCGAGCGCTACGCCACCGCGACCGGTCGCGATCTGTCCCACCTGGAGTTCTACGTGGCGTTCGCCTACTGGAAGCTGGCCGCCATCCTCGAGGGCGTCTACGCCCGCTACGTGGGCGGCGCCATGGGCGACGACGGGTTCGACTTCAGCGTCTACCCCGACAGCATCTCCTGGCTGGCCAACCAGGCGGTGGAGGCGGCCGGCCGACTGGGCGTGTAGACGCCGGGCGGCCCCTACCCCGCCCGATCGGAGAGAATGTAGCCATGTCGGACTCCTCCGCCCCCGGACCGAACCCTCTGGCGCACATCCACGCCTGGCCGGCCCTCGAGCGGCCGGTCCTGGTGATCTGCATGGACGGGTGGATAGACGCCGGGCTGGCCGCCGCCAACGCCCTGACCCATCTGCTCGACTCGATGCCCCACGAGCTGGTCGCCACCTTCGACAGCGACGAGCTGATCGACTTCCGGGCCCGCCGGCCCAGCCTGCGGATCGTCAACGGCGTGGACAAGGAACTTCGCTGGTCGGAGATCAAGCTCGAGGCCGCGACCAACCGGACCGGGCGCAGCGTGGTGATCCTCTCCGGTCCTGAGCCGGACATGAAGTGGCACCGCTTCATGTCGGAAGTGGTCTCGCTGGCCAGCCGCATGGAGGTGGAGCTCGTAGTGGGGCTGGGCGCCTTCCCGGCCCCGGTGCCCCACACCCGCCCGGTCCGACTGGTCGGCACGTCGACCGACTCCGAGCTGGCCGCCCGGGTCGGCTACCTGCCGGCCAGTATCGAGGTGCCCTCGGGGGTGCAGGGAGCGCTCGAGGTGGCTTTCGGGCAGGCCGGCATCCCGGCCGTGGGCCTCTGGGCCCGGGTACCGCACTACGTGGCGGCCATGCCCTATCCGGCGGCGTCGGCCGCCCTGGTCGAAGGCCTGGCCCGGATGGCCGAGCTCGAGATCGACACCGCCGCCCTCAACGCCGCGGCCGCCGCCAGCACCCAGCAGATAGCCCAGCTGATCGCCGGCAGCGAGGAGCACGCCGCCCTGGTCCGCCAGCTGGAGGTCCAGCACGACAGCGAGATGCCGGCCGAGCCCGCTGAGTTCGGCGAGCTACCGTCGGGGGACGAGCTGGCGGCCGAGCTCGAGCGGTTCCTGCGCGGCGAGCGCTGAGCAGGCCGGAGCGCCGGCTCAGACCACGAGGTTGACCAGCCGGGGGGCCCGGACGATCACCTTCTTGGGGGTGGCCCCGCCCAGCGCCTCGACGACCCGGGGCGACGCCAGGGCGGCCGCCTCCGCCTCCGCCTCGCCCACCGATGCGTCAACCTCGAGGCGATCGCGGACCTTGCCGTTGACCTGGACGACCATGGTCACCGTCTCGACCCGGATCATCGCCGGATCGGCCGCCGGCCACGGCTGGGAGTGCAGCGGCTCCCGGTCGGGGTGGCGCTGCTCCCAGAGCTCGGCGGTGATGTGGGGGGCCATCGGGGCGAGCAGCAGGAGCAGCGAGTCCACGGCGAAGTCCACCGTCTGCAGCCGGCCGCCGGCCGGTGACTGGATGTGGCGGTAGACGTTGTTGACGAACTCCATGCACGCGGCCACCGCCGTGTTGTACGACCAGCGCTCGTAGTCTGAGCTGACCTTGTCGATCAGGCGGTGCGTCTCTTTTTCCAGGTCCCGGTCGGAGTCATCCGGCTGGCGCTCCACGATGGACACACGCTCCACCGACCCGGTGGCCAGGCGCCACAGCCGGCCCAGGAACCTGTGGCACCCCTCGATCATCTGGTCGGTCTGCGACCCCCAGTCGAAGTCGTCACCGGGGGGACCCACGAAGAGGTGGAACAGCCGGAGCGAGTCCGCACCGACGGTGTCGAAGTACTTCTCGGGCGATATGAGGTTGCCCTTCGACTTCGACATCTTGGAGCCGTCCATCGTGATCATGCCCTGCGTGAAGAGCCGGGCGAACGGCTCGCGCACGTCACTGGGGGCGAGTCCCTGGTCGCCCAGCGCCCGGGTGTAGAAGCGGGCGTAGAGCAGGTGCAGGATGGCGTGCTCGATACCGCCTATGTACTGGTCCACCGACATCCACCGCCGGGCCGCCTCCTGGTCGATGGGCGACTCGGTGTCCCACGGGTCGCAGAAGCGCAGGAAGTACCACGACGAGTCGACGAAGGTGTCCATGGTG
>JAKAXN010000003.1 GCA_021816565.1 Actinomycetes bacterium | reverse complement strand
GGCTGATCCGCTTCATGCCCAAGATCGTCATCTGCGTGGTACCCGGCTGGGCAGCCGGTGGGGGCCACAGCCTGCACGTGGTGTGCGACCTGACCCTGGCCAGCGCCGAGCACGCCCGGTTCAAGCAGACCGACACCGACGTGGCCAGCTTCGACGGGGGTTTCGGCTCGGCCTACCTGGCCCGCCAGGTGGGCCAGAAGTTCGCCCGGGAGATCTTTTTCCTGGGACGCACCTACACCGCCGCCGAGATGCACGCCATGGGGGCGGTAAACGCGGTGGTGCCCCACCACCAGCTGGAGGTCACCGCCCTGGAATGGGCCCGGGAGGTCAACTCCAAGAGCCCCACGGCGCAGCGCATGGTGAAGTTCGCCTTCAACCTCATCGACGACGGGCTGGTGGGCCAGCAGGTGTTCGCCGGGGAGGCCACCCGGCTGGCCTACGGGACCGACGAGGCCGCGGAGGGCCGGGACTCGTTCCTGGAGAAGCGGGCGCCGGACTGGTCGTCCTACCCCTGGCACTACTGATGGCCCGGGGGGGCGGGGAGGCCGGCCGGCGGAGCGAGCCCGAGCGCCTCGAGGCCTTCAGCGACGGGGTCCTGGCCGTGATCATCACCATCATGGCCCTCGAGCTGAAGGCGCCCGCCCACCCCACCGCCCACGCGCTGGGCCAGCGGGTGCCGGCCCTGCTGATCTACGTGCTGTCGTTCGCCTTCATAGGCATCTACTGGAACAACCACCACCACCTGCTGCGCTCCACCGGCCGGATCAGCGGCGCCGTGATGTGGGCCAACCTGCACCTGCTGTTCTGGCTGTCGCTCATCCCCGTCCTCACCGAGTGGGTGGGCCAGGGCTACCGGGCCCACCTGCCGGCCTCGATGTACGGGGTGGTGGCCCTCGCCGCCGGGGTCGCGTACAGCATCCTGGTGCGGGCCATCGTGGCCGCCAACGGCTCCGACTCGGAGGTGGCCCGGGCCATCGGGTCCGACTTCAAGGGGAACATCTCCCTCGTGGCCTACGCCGCCGGCATCGGGGCGGCGTGGGTGACCCCCTGGATCTCCTACGCGCTGTACGCCGCCGTGTCGGTGATGTGGTTCGTCCCCGACCGGCGCCTCGAAGGCCCGGCCGGCGCCCCCGAGCGCTCTCCTGGCTAGGGTCCCCGCCGCCCACTATGATCTCCCTCTGCGCCTCCCACGGGAGGGCGGCCACGTCGGAGTGGCGGAATAGGCAGACGCGCTAGCTTGAGGGGCTAGTGCCCGCAAGGGCGTGGGGGTTCAAGTCCCCCCTCCGACACCAGGCAAAATCCCAGGTCAGAAGGGATGCGGGCCACCGGGGCGGGTCCTGGTCCTGCCCTCCTGGTAGCGTCGTGGACACAGATTGGACACAGAAACTCTGGTTGGACACAGCGTGGACACGGAGGCGGCTGGGGGATGGCCGAGAACGTCGGTAGGCGAGGGGACAGCTGGTACTACCGGGTGGACCTGCCGCCCGGGCCCGACGGTCGCCGCCGGCAGAAGCGGGTGAGCGGCTTCCCCACCGAGCGGGAGGCCCGCAAGGCGTTGGCCAAGGCGGCGGTGGACGTGCAGGAGGGGCGGCTGCGCTACTCCCCCCGCAAGACGGTGGCGGAGCTGGCGGAGGAGTGGCTCGCCGTGGTCGGGCCGAACCGGAAGGCCACCACGGCGGCCAACTACCGGATGCTCTGCCAGGCGTACATCGTGCCCAGAATCGGGTCCAAGCGACTCGACCGGCTCTCGGCGCCGGACGTGCAGAGGCTGTATGCCGATCTGCGCACCGCAGGCGGGCGCAACGGGCGACCGCTGTCGGGCACCCAGGTCCGCAACATCCACCGGGTCCTCCACAACATGCTCGGCTACGGGCGGCGCATGGGGTATCTGGCCGTCAACCCGGCCGATGCCGCCGAGAAGCCGAAGGAGGACACGGCCGAGCGCAGCGTCTACACCCCCGAGCAGGTCCGCCGCTTCCTCGCCGCAGCACGAGAGGATCGGCTCGGGGCGCTGTGGCACCTGGTCATCGCCACCGGGCTACGGCGGGCGGAGGTGGCGGGCCTGCGGTGGAGGGATGTGGACCTCGAAGGCACGCCACCGACACTGACCGTCCGGGTGGGACGGACGGCCGCCGGGCGGACCGTCGTCGAATCCGACCCCAAGACCCGCTCCGGCCGACGGACCATCGTGCTGGACGCTTCCACCGTGGAGGTCCTGCGGCTGCACGCCGAGCGGATGCTGGCGGAGGCGGAGGAGCTCGGCCTACCCGGGCTGTCGCCGTACGTGTTCGTGGACGAGGTCGGGGAGCCGTTCCACCCGGTGAGGATCACCCGCCTGCTCCACCTGTTCCAGAGGACGATCGGCCTCCCCGAGATCACGCTGCACGACCTGCGGCACACGTCGGCGACGGTGGCCCTGATCGCCGGGGTCCACCCGAAGGTGGTCTCGGAGCGGCACGGTCATGCGTCGACCCGGATCACCCTCGACCGCTACAGCCACGTCATCGAGTCCATGCAGGTGTCGGCGGCGGAGGCGATCGGCCGGTTCCTGGAGTCCGAGTAGCTCCAAGGCGCTGCTGCCGGTAACGACTTCACGATTCTCCTCGGAAGGCTGTCACATTCGGGGGGTCTCGTCGCGAGATCTACAGCTGTATGGAACACGCTCCCGTAGTCGTCCGTCCGTCCCGCCGCAGAGAGTCCAGGGGGCGCCGGCACCGATCGTCCGAGCGTGCAGGCACCGCAGATCCTTCTGGCTTTCTCGGCCCTTCGGATTTCAGCGGGGTGAGATGGTGGCGAGGAGGTTCCAGTTGGGTCGCCCGGCGTAGAGCAGGACTCTGATTCCGTAGTGCTCGAAGGACCTGAAGCCGAAGCCGATTCGTTTGATTCTCTTGATGAGGTTGTTGACTGCTTCTGTGGGGCCGTTGGAGACGAGGGCCTTGTGCCAGTTGGTGATTTCGGTGAACCAGCGGGCCAGGGTGCGGCCGAGGGAGCGGACCTCGGGTGGATGGGAGGGGTCTTGCATGTCGGTGGCCAGTTCGCACACGTACTCCTCGGCCAGAGCTGGGTCGGTCAGGTCGTATATCCCACGGGTGGCCTCCTTGGCGTGCCACGCCAGGCGGACTTCCCCCTGCGGGTCCCCGGCGGCGAGCAACCCGGTCATCTTGGCGGTCCCGTTCTCGTCGAGGCGTTCGGCTGCCTTGGTCAACAGGCGCCGGACACGGTAGAGCGGGTCGGACTTGCGGCCCCGATGTTTGATATGCGGGTGATCCACCACCGGAAGATCGGGAACGGCAAGCCTGGGGCGATGGAGGGGGATCGGGCGTTCGTGCCACGGGTGGAGCGCCGGGTGGATGACGGCCAGGTGGTGATCACGCTCGGGGATCCGCTGGTCGATGACTATCTGGCGTTCGTGGCAGCGCGCGCTCGGATGAACACTCTGTTGGCGGTGGCCTCGGACTTGAAGGTGTTCTTCTCAGTGGTCGGCAAGCGCCCAGGGGAGATCGGCTCCAAGGACGTGTTCGGGTTCTTGCAGCATCAGCGGCGGCCCCGTCACGGCGGACGGGTGGTGCGACTGGAGGACGGAGAGCGGGGTCTGTCGGCCCGGACGATCCGGCGTCGCCTGTCGAGCGTGTCGGGGTTGTTCGCCTATCTGGCTGCCCGGGACGATGTGGCGGTGGCGGCGAATCCTGTCCCGAGGGGACTGGCCACGAGATGGTCGCGTTCGGGGCGCCGGGCCCGGACGGTGCCGCTGATCCGCACTCCCCGGACGCTGCCGAGGGTGTGTTCACCGGTGGAGGTGGATGCGCTGATGTCGGCGCTGCGGACTGACCGGGACCGGGCGATGATCGAAGCGATGCTGCTGGGCGGACTGCGTCGCTGCGAGGTGCTCGGTCTGCGGATGGGCGATGTGCGGGCCGGGGAACGGCGCCTGTTCGTGGCTGATGGCAAGGGCGGCGCTCAGCGGATCGTGCCGGTGTCGTCCCGGTTCTTCGCCAGTCTGGGCCGCTATCTCGACGGGGAACGCCCGCCGGAGTCTTCGACGGATCGGGTGTTCGTGGTCTTGAAAGGCGCCCGCCGCGGTCAGCCGCTCAGCTCGGCCGGTCTGGACGAGATCATCGACGGTGCCCGCCGTCGAGCGGGCATCGAGCGGCTCACCTGCCATCAGCTGCGGCACACCTGCTTCACCCGCTTGCGGGAGGCCGGGATGGCACTCGAGGCGATCCAGGCGCAGGCCGGACACCGGTCGATCGAGTCCACCCGGATCTATCTGCATTTGGCCAACGACTGGCTGGCCGCCGAGTACATGCGCGCCGTTCAGGTGATCGACGCGGAGGTGGTGCAATGACCGCGGCTCCCGCCCTGCGGGCTGGTCAAGACCTCGCGGATGCCTATCTGGAGGCGCTGGAAGCGGCCGGAATGTACGTGGGTCCCCCGGTGGTGTCGGTGACCCGGGTCTTCTTCGACCGGATCGGCGCGGACGGCTGGGCTGACGAGGATCGCCGTAGTTCCCCGGTGTCGATCACCGAAATTCCCCAGTTGACCGGGGCTGGTTCTGGCTGGTGTGAAGGGTAGATCAGGTGTTGGTTGCTGTCACCTCCTGGTTGTCGAGGAGTTCGATGGCGGCGACGGGCTGGTCGCAGCAGGGGCAGTGCCCGCCGATGCCGATCCGCCGGGTGGGGATGGCGCAGTCCGGGCAGGACGGCGGCGGGATGGCGAGGGACGGCTGGTGGAGCTGGTAGCGGCGGTAGCAGCCAGGGCAGATGTACACGTCCGGCGGGGGTGCGGTGGTCTGGCCGGGTGTGGGCCGGTTGGGGTGTTGGCGGCGCCAGTCGGCGGTCTTGCAGGCGGCGGAGCAGTGGGTGCGGCCGCCGGGGGCGGTGAAGTATTGCTGGCAGCCGGGGCAGAGCCGGCGGGCGGGGGCGGTCACGGCCGGGCCCCGATAGCTCGGCGGGTGGCTTCGGCCCGGGCCCGATGCGAGCGCATCCGGTAACTGTCGCCGTCGATGTTGACCACCACGGATCGGTGCAGGAGACGGTCGAGGAGGGCGCCGGCGACCATCTGATCGTCGCCGAACACTTTCCCCCAGCTGGCGATCCCCAGGTTGGTGGTGAGCACGACGCTGCCTTTGAGGTAGCGCTGGGAGATGACCTGGAACAGGGCGGACGCCCCTTCGGCGGGGAGGGGGAGGTAGCCGACTTCGTCGATAATGAGCAGGCGCGGTCCGGCGTAGAAGCGCATAGTGGTGGCCCAGCGGCCTTCGATGGCGGCGCGGTGGCAGCGGGCGACCAGTTCCGCGGCGGTGGTGTAGTGGACTCGCATCCCGGCCGCCACCGCGGCGTGTCCCAGGCCGACCGCGAGCATGGTCTTGCCGACGCCGGGCGGGCCGATGAACAACACGTTGGTGGCGTCTTCGACGAAGCGCAGGGTGGCCAGCTCGGCGATCAGTTTGGGGTCGAGGCGGGGCTGGGCGGTGAAGTCGAAGTCGTCGATGGTGAACGGGGAGGGCAGGGACGCGAAGCGGGCCAGGCTGGCCCGGCGTCGTTCCTCTGTGGCGGCGACCTCCACGGCCAGGAGCTGTTCCAAGAAGGCGGAGTGGCTGAGCCCTCCGTCGGCCTTGGCGGCCCGCTCGAGCAGGCCGGGCAGCGCCTCCGCGGCGGCGGCCATGCGCAGAAACGCCAGATGGGAACGGAGCTTCTGGTAGTCGCTGTGGGCGCTCACCCGGTCACCTCCCGATCGTCGAGCACGGTCGATCCGGGGAACGCCAGGCGGATGACCTCGGCCATGTCCTCCAGGTTCACCTTCGGTTCGGCCCCGCCGGCGCCGAGCAGCCGGGCCCGCTCGGCCAGCGCCGCAGCCCCCGGCGGCCGGTTGGCCTTGCGGTCACACGGCCGGGCGGTGCTGAAGGCGCCGAGCACGACCTTCTCCAACGCCTCGCGATGCGCCGCGGTCCGCACGATCAGCCCGGCCCCCGGCGCGGCGAGGGTGTGAGTGACCACGACGACCCCGGCCGGGCTGACCACCTCGAGTGTGTTGGTGCCCAGCCGGTGACGCAGTTTCATCATCCGGCCGGCCAGACCGGGCGCCACGGAGTAGCGGTTCCCCCTAAACGCCACGGTCGCCCGGGCGTCGACGACCGCTTCGGCCTCGACCGTGGCCGGGAACACAGCCGCGGGCAACGCCAACAGCGGCTCGGCGTCGGCGAGGTCACCGACAGTCGGCCAGCGAGGCCGGGACCCGTCCGCCGGTGCCAGGTCGATCCGGCCCGGGCTGCGCAGCCGGGCATCGCCCGTGGTCGCCCAGAACCGGTCCAGGCTCACCTGGGCCGCCTCCATGCTGTCCGCGTCGAGTGTCCTCCACCACCGGCCACAAGCGAAGCGCACCGCGGCTTCAACCGCTCCCTTGCGGTTCCCCCGCCGGGGCGGGCAGGCGGCGATCGCCGCGCCATAGTGCTTGGCCACCGGAGCGAAGCTGGCCTGGACATCGCCGCTGCCGGGCACGATCACCGTGGCCATGCGATCCACCCGCCAGACCCGGGCGGTGCCACCCAGGCGGCGCAGCACCGCGTCCATCGCCTCGACCAGATGCGCCTGGTCGGTGGCCGGGGCCAGCACGCCCCTCGTCCGGCCCGAATACGGCAGTGTCCCCAACAGCACATAGGCGGTGCCGCCCCATGGTGCCTTGCGCCGCTCGAACCAGTCCCACTGGATCTCCTCCCCGGCCGGATGGGGGATGTCGATCGTCTCCCGGCCGGTCACCCCGTCGCACGCCTCGCAATGCGGGCGCAGCCCGGCCGCTCGCAGCTGACGGGCGAAACTCGGATACGAACGGTCATAACCCAGCGGGACCAGCTCGTCATAGAGCGCAGACGCCCACACGTGCGGGTCGTCCGCGAACCGGGCCGTCAGATACGGCACGAACCGCTCCAGCGGGTCTGGGCCGCTCCGCCGACGCACTCCCGGCTGGCGTTTTCCCTCCAGATAGGACCGAACTGTCTTGCGGTCCCGGTCCAGATGGCGGGCGATGGCCGAGATCGACCACCCCCGTTTCCTCAACACATGCGCTTCCACATCTTCTCCCGTTGTCAACATGGTGACCGGGGGCTCCTCCTCGCTGGACTGGTGTGAGAACCGCCAGCATCAAGGGGGAGCCCCCCTCGACTGGTGGACCATCACCAGCCCCGGGAGGTGGGGAATTTCAGTGATCGAGAGTGGGGAGCCCTACGTGATCCTCATCAGGGCGGCCATGACCGTTGACGAGCAGTGCCTCCTGCCGGCCAAGTATCGACGCACGGTCGGATGGCTGATCGCCACCTGCCGGCTGACGGTCAGCCCCGAGTATCTGGTCCGCGTGCCGGCCTATCTGGGCGGGATCAGCAAGTGGGTCTATCCCGACCAGTTCGCCAACTTCGCTGCAATGACAGGCGATCTGGGCTTCGGGAACAAAGCACCGGTGATGCAGTGGTCAGCGCTGTCCAAGGCGGCGGGCATCCACGGTGTCGCACCTGACGCTTTGACCGCCGAACAGCTGCTCGACGCCCGAGACCGGCTGCTGGCGGCCATGTCCGACGAGCCGGAGGCGTATCGGGCCCACCACAGCCTGTCCCGGGATTTCCGTCAGGCCAGTGTCGCCGCCTTCCATCTCGGTTGGATCGACCATCCCCTCGTCCGGCGATCCTGGAACCGGCGAACCGAACGCCAAGAGCTGTGGGACTCCGTCCCCGAGCGTTTGCGTCGCACCCTCTTGGACTACATCGACCAGGTGCGCCTGTCGCTGCGCCCCTCGACGGTCGACTCGATCGAGAGGGCATTACGGGAGTTCGTCACCTTTCTGGCCGGCTTCGACCCCGAAGTCACCGCCGTTGCTGATATCCGCCGCCGTCATATCGAAGGGTTCAAGCTGCACCTGGCCCGGAAGCCCTCGGGCAAGGGCGGGACGCTCCATCGTCACACCATCGCGCAGCATCTGGGAGCGCTGCGCACCTGCTTCGAGCGGCTCAGCGAATGGGACGGCGACGACCTGCCGCGAGGTGTGCTCGTCTTCGCCGGAGACTTCCCCATCCGCGATCAGCCCCTGCCCCGCTTCATCGACGACGCTGCGGCCGCCCGGCTCCTAGCCGCGGCCAGAGCCCACCCCGACCTGTTCACCCGTCTCTGCGTGGAGTTCCTGGCCCGCACCGGGATGCGCCGCGGCGAGTTCATGGCCCTCACCGTGGACGCCGTCGTGCAGATCGGCTCCAGCTTCTGGCTACGCGTCCCCCTCGGCAAGCTCCACAACGACCGCTACATCCCGCTGCACCCACAGCTGAAGGCACTCCTTGACGAATGGATCGTCCAGCGTCCATCCAGCCTGCGCAGCGACCTGCTCTTCATCCGCAACGGACGACCGATCGGCGAGACCATGCTGGAGAAGGCCCTCACCGAGGTCTGCGAGGCAGCCGGGATCGGCCGGGTCACCGCCCACCAGCTCCGCCACACCCTGGCCACCCAGGCCATCAACCGGGGCATGTCTCTCGAAGCGATCGCCGCTCTCCTCGGCCATCGATCCATGCGGATGACAATGGTCTACGCCCGCATCGCCGATCGCACCGTGGCCGACGAGTATTTCTCCGTCAGCGAAAAGGTCGAAGCCCTCTACAACGCACCCCGACAGCTTCCCGCCGACGCTGAAGGGGGCGAGATGGCCAAACTCCGCCGGGAAATGCACCAACGCATGCTCGGCAACGGATACTGCGCCCGACCGGTCGAGCTCGACTGCCACTACGAATCCATCTGCGAGTCCTGCACCTTCTTCGTCACCACCATCGAGTTCAAGCCCACTCTGCAACGCCAGCGCGACGACGCCGCCCGCAAAGGCCAACTCGGCCGGCAGAAGATCTTCGACGGACTCCTCGAACGCATCGACACCCAAACCGGCTGAAGGACCCCAGAACCGGCGGGCTTGACAGGATCACCCGCATAATGGCCGAGGGTGTCGTTCTGCACCCGCCGTCGGCACTCGTCCAGCTTCGTGTTGGCCAGCTTCACGAGATGAAATGGGTCCGCCACCTGCAGGACCTCGGGCAGGACGTCGTCGAAGGTCTTTCGGTAGGGGCCGGAGAGATCCAGCACCCCGAATCGGATCCCGGCCCGCCAGGCCAGCGGCTGGGAGACGATCCATCCCGACGGGCCCGCCGCGCTGCGCCCTTCGACCACGTCGAGCAGCTGCGCCGGCCGGCCCGGGGTCACGTCTGGCGCGTGAGGGGCGAGAGAGGCCGAGCGCCTAGCCGTCGATCGGCGCTGCTTGGATCCTGTTCGCAGCGGTGTTCGGTGTTCTCGTTCTGCGTGCTTCGCCTGCGATACTTCACCGCGTGTCGGCGGAGTCAGAGATGGTCGAGAAGCCCTTGGGGGAAGTTCCCGGCAGCATCCTTGTGGGACCGGTCCAGGCCCGGGGGCACCCCGGCGTGGTGGTGCTCTCCGGGTCCAGCGGACGGATTGAACGGAACCGAGCCCGGCTCCTCGCCGATGCCGGCGCTGTCGCTGTCGCTGTCGGGTACTTCGGTGGCCCTGCGCAGCCGCTCGGCATCTGCGAAGTCCCCCTCGAGACGATCACCACCGCCGTCGATGCGCTGCTGGACTTGGGCTGCTCGCCGATCGGGCTCGTCGGGGCCTCAAAGGGGGCGGAGGCGGCCTTGTTGGTCGCCCAGCGTCATCCGAGGGTTGAAGCTGTGGTGGCATTGGCCCCGACATCGGTGGTGTGGGCAAATGTCGGGCCTGGCCTCGATGGAGCCGAGCGTCCGTTGCGCAGCTCGTGGACTTGGCAGGGCGAGCCACTCGAGTTTGTTCCCTACAATCCCGAGTGGAAGCCCGACCGAGACCCGCCGGCATTCCGTGGGCTCTACGAAGCGAGCCTGGAGCGCTACGCCGAGGCGGCCCGGCGAGCAGCGATTGCCGTCCATACTCGACCAGCGCGTCTGGTCCTTGCTGCTGGGGGCGATGACCAGGTCTGGCCATCAGACCGCATGGCTGCCGAGCTCGCGGCCCGCCGCGACCGAGCGCTTCACACCGAAGTAATCATCCACCCCGAAGCGGGCCATCGCGTCATCCTCCCCGGAGAAACAGCCGCCGAAGGTGGCATGGCGATGGCGCGGGGCGGCAACGCCGCGGGCGATACAGAACTCGGCCAGCAGATCTGGCCCTCGATCCTCCATGCGCTTGCCCTGGAGTAACCGCCAGTTCCTTGGAGCAGCGGGTCGGGAGTGAGAACATCCGGTCGTACATAACGACGCGGTCGTCGCACGTGTCAGCGACGCAAAATCGGCGATCCGGGCGCCCCAGCCATCTGCGCCGGCCATAGAGCGTGGTTTGGCTCAGGTCCCGGGAGCCGCTCGCCGTCGGTTACGAGGCTCGGAGCCGTTTGCCGGGGCGTCCGTTCATCTCTTCGCCTGCACCAAGATGAGGCCACGGGCGAGGTCGAGTGCGCTCGCACGCGAGAGGGCATCCCCCGATATGTGCACGTCCAAGACCGGGGTCCGAACCACCACGTGAGGAGGTTGGCCATCCGGGCGAGAAAGAGTCTCGAAGGGCATACCCTCTACAGCGGCGAGGCGGCTCTCAAGTCTCGCTCCGGGTCGGCGTCGGTAGCCTGAGATCACCAGTAGCCGTTCGGACTCGTCCAAGCCGCGCAGGTGGTAGCCGTCCCTCTCTCGATCGGCACCAGGAGAGCGCATGTAGACGATCTCAGGACCGCTAACCGATGGGGGCCAAGCACCGGGAACCCAAACGGCCGTGCCAACTCGGACGGCTAGCTGCTCGACGGAGCCGACCACCTGTTGCGCCCATTCAACGGGGCCGGTCACCGTCGGTCGGTCTCCCACAGCTACACGGTAGGCGCGAGGCGCCGGGTGACCATTGCGATCGGGGCACGAGCCCCTGCCGAACATTCCATATCGAGCGCCCCGCCCTCAGCGAAGGATGTGAAATATTCGGCGATCTGCGCTCTCAACCCCTTTCGCCGCTTATCATGTCGGGCCGAGCATAATGTTCCACCCTCGAGGGGCCTCCCGGCCGGCGATCATCGGTGGCACCGTCGAGGCTGGTGTAACGCGTAATCCGGGGACGCCCTCGACGTATCCCTTCACCGACGGTAGGGGGCAGTCGGGGTGGCGACATTTGGGGATGACAGTTATGGGATACATCGCCTGGTCCCCGGGCGTGGCGTTGATCGAGCCCTAGTCGTAGTAGATCGTAGTAGAATGTAGGTGTGCCGGTTAAGGTCGACTGGAGCAAGCGCGCCGAGTACATACGAACGCGGCACGCCGTCGAACCGTCGTGCGCCAATGAAGCGGTCGAGGATGATCACGCGGTTTGGCTTCGGCCTGACCCGGCGAGCCGAAGCGGCCACTCAGTCCGGGTGGTCGGCTACTCCACCAGCGCCCAGCAGGTACTCACCGTCATCCTCGTCGAGGCGGGTGTCGACCCGTCAGTCTCACCGGATGGCGACTGGTGGGGAAGCAACGCGTGGGTGGCCAGCGAACGTGATCGACGTCTGTACGGAAAGGAGGATTGATGGCGAAGAAGAGCCAGAGGATTGAGGAGCTGCTAGCTGAGGAGGGAGCGGCCGCAGAGAACTATGAGGTGACGGACCAGCTGCCCGAACACGTCCAGGTCAGCCGGCCCAACCTTGGGCGGGCGACGGTTGTATCGGTTCGCCTTTCTCCCGAAGAGCACACGCGACTCCATAGCGCTGCCGACGAAGCGAACCTGCCTGTCTCCACACTCATCCGGGTATGGGCCATAGATCGTCTACGTGCCGAGGAGCAGGCGGGAGGCGCGACCGTGTCCGAGCGTCTGGCCCGACTGGAGAAGGCGGTCTTCGAACGTTCAGCCTGACCCGAGCCGAATCACGGTGCCGCCGGGTGTGGCGACTGCATCTCGCCTACCCAGCGGTAAGGGATTACCGGCAGAGGTCGGCGATGGGGTTCACCGCGGCCGTAAACTGGCGCCTATGAGTTCAGCTGAGAACAGCGAGCTCGAGGTCGTGGTTGACCCGGACGGCACTATCGGAGCCGAACAGCTCGGCCGCCTGGGGATCGAGCCCGGCGCTCACCTTCAGGTGCTGCATACTGAGCGGGGGCGATCACGTCATCCCGCCTTGTGGACGTCGTCTGGTTAACCCGCTCGTGGACACAGTTTGGACACAAAAAGTTCGGTAACCGGTGTACGGGGAGTCATTTGCTGGACTAACCGTTCGCGAAAGTCCTGGTCAAGGGCATGACGTGGACCTATTGATACTGCCTGGACGGTGCCGGGCAGCTTGAGGGGCTAGTGCCCGCAAGGGGGTGGGGGTTCAAGTCCCCCCTCCGACACCAGGCAAAAGTCCAGGTCAGAAGGGGTGGGGCTACCGAGGCGGGTCCCGGTCCCACCCTTCTGGGTGACTGCCGGCGACGGGATCAGCGGCCGAGACCGTCGCTGGGCGGATCCGGCCCGTCTACGACGGGTAGTCCCTGATAAGCCGCACGCCGGCCTGTTCCAGTTCGTGGAGCAGGTCCGGGGCTTGGTCGGGATGGAGAAACGTCGACAGGTCGGCCCTGAAGGCCAGCTGGGTCCCGCGGTCACCCAGCCGCTCAGCGAGGGTCCGGGCCAGGGCCAAACCGGCGTGCTCGACGCTGAGGCCGGCCACGTGGATCTCGGCCGGTGAATGATCTTCCGCGATGGTGCTGCGGAGGGTGAAGGACTGGCCTCCACCCTCGGCGTAGGTCGCGAGCAGGTCGGCGTCGCCGTTGGCCGGGCAGAAGGTCCAGGTGTGCCGTTCCAGGTTGGAGCGCAGTACGGGTTCGGGTAACCCGGCGATGCCGTGCCCGTGGCCGTGCTCGGGCCACCCGGGAGCGAGGGGATGGGAGCTGCCTTGGTCCCAGAATGTCCCTTCGACGATGACATCAGCGGACCGGTAGGGCGCGCTGTCGGCGCCGAGGGATGTCAGCAGCCGGATCAGCTGCTTCGCGACCGCGTCGGCACCCGGGGCCGCCAGCGCGCCGCCGGGCAGGAAGTCCCGGTGCAGGTCGGTGATCAGCAGGGTCGTGCCCGGTATCAATCGGGACGGGGTGTGTTTTGCCGATCGGCGGCCGGGTCGCAGGAAAGCCATTCACTGCGCACTCTGCCAGATGGACCGGCCCCGATCCGGCTGGGCGTAGCGGCCGAAGCCGGAACAGTGCTCAGGTGTCACGCTGCCATATGACGGTGCCGTGGGCGGCCATCCACTGGCCGATCTCGTCGGCGGTCAGGAGGGTGAGCTGCAGCGGGGAACTGGTCGCCCTCTCGATGGTCTCGACCAGTCGGGGCATCACAGATCTCACCTGCGACGCGTCGCTGCCGGGCCAGTCCACGGCCAGGCGCAACCACGACGGCGAGCGGGGCTCGGCGAAACGCCCGATGGCGGCGATCACCCGGTGCGCTCCGCTGCCCGCCAACAGCGGTGCCACGACCGGTCCGAGCTCCATGACCTCCGGCCGGGGGGCGGAGAGGGTGACGCGGGTGGCGGCACCACCCGCGCCCACAGCCTCGGGGACGGATCGCCCAGCGAAGATGGCCTCTATCTTCGCCACGTCGCCGGGCTCGAGAACCAGCGATACGGGGCCGCCCGCGTTGACCAGCCACGGCCATCCCGAGCCGGCGGTACGGGTGGTCAGCTGGCCGGCCGGGGTCTGCAGCCAGACCTGCTCGGGGTCGCTGTAGTAGTGGAACAGCGTCCATGACGAGGTGAAGACCAACAGGTATGTCCGCCCGTCGCGACCCTCGGCGATCGGGAGTGGGATCTCGTCGTTGCCGGTGGTGCGGAATGCCGGGCGTCCCCTCGGCGGGCCGGGCACGTTGGTGGCGTGGCAGACGACGTTGTGGGCGAAAGCCCGCAGCACGTAAGCCGTGTCGTCGGCGTCACGGCCTTTGATCAGGTCGGCTTCTAGCTCGTTGGCCGGGAACGGCGTCGGATCGGGGTTGCGATCTTCGCTCACCGCTGCGGATCGGCCCCTGCGGGGAGGCGGGCCGCGGTGAAGCCTCCTGCCAGCTTCGCTCCGCCCTGCAGGCCCAGAGCCACGGAGGGGAACTTGGCCCATGGAAGGGGGCCTGTCCACACTGCGCTGTCGGAGCTGAGGGTGTGCTGAAGGACCTGGTAGCCACCGCCGGGGAAGACCTCGCCGGTCTTTTCGACGATCTGGGGCGCCGTTGACCCGTCCCAGACTGGGCCGGGGCTTCCGGCAGGGACGTGCATGATCGTGATCTCATCGCGTCCGCCCCACTGAGGGGGTAGCGCCCATTTCCTCACGTAGTCTTCGGTGCCGGAGACCCCGAGGAGATCGGTCGGCTTGGCGCCCCACGACAGGCTCCTGCCCGGAGCGCCGGGCGCCGTGTCGCCGAAGAGCATCCGCGACGAGTCGTGGACGTTGCCGAGCCACATCTCGGGGGCCGGATCGGCCGTGTTGTAGACACCGTCGGTGAAGTTCCTGGTCGCATCGGCGATCTGCACGTCTGCCGAGTCTGGGTAGCTCAGGTCCCGCCCCGGCTGCGCCGGGCTGTCGGCGTAGATGCTGCCCGGCACCGGGTCGTCGCCGCGCATGATGATCCGGGCAGCGGCCTTCTCGTCACCCGAGGCCACGATGGCGGCCACATCGTCGGCGGTCGCTCCTGCCCGGTCGAGGGCGGTGACACCGCTGATCCCGTCCGCGACGTCTCCAGCGCCACCCGTGAAGACCGCGGCGAGGACGGCCGGCGCGAGATCCCCGAGCCAGCGGGCCACGTTGCCGTCGGCGAGATCCTTCCAGACCAGCATGGCCCTTCCGAACGCGAGCGGATGGGTCACGCCGTATGCCAGACCCTTCGCCACGGCCAGCATCTCACCCGGAGCGGTCAGCGGATCCGCCAGCTTGGCCAGCATCAGTAGCGGTTGCTCGACGCCGTCCCAGACGCCTGCGCCGAACTGGGCGACCTGGTGAACTGCGGCGGTGGCTACTCCTTCCACATCGTCGACAACCGAACCGAGCCAGCTGTGATGAGGGTTGTGGATGCCGGCGTTGCTGGCCGAGTGCAAGGCGTTGGCCACCACCACCGCGGCGCGGCGGGCGTCGGATCGGGACTGGCCGGCCAGCGCCAGTGCTGCGTTGACGCCCGCTTCAGCGGCTATCACACCGGAGCGGGCGGCGGCCCGCCGGGCCGACGCGGCCTGTTAGGCGCCCTGCAGGTTGGCAAGATTGACCGTCGTCGCCCCTGACGGGTCCGCTGGTGCGAGAAACGCCCGACTGGCCTCCTGGTTGTACGCGTCGGCCGCCGCGCTGGCTTCGGCGTCGGCCCGGGCCGAAACTGCCTGCGCCGTTGTCAGCTCACGCTTCGCCGCGTGGTACCTGGCCAGAGCCTCGACCGCCAGCCGCTGAGCAGCCAGGAGAAGCGCCCAGTAGGAGCTCAGCGCTTCCGCCGCCCCACGATAGGAGGCGGTCAGCTTGTCGAGCTGTCCCGGCAGCTTCGCGACGTCCTCCTCGGGTGGATGCTCGCGCTCAGCGTTGTCAGCGCCGTCGTCTATTTCATCTCGGACCAGAGCAACGCAGACACCAGTACGACCACAGCCGACACCATCTCGTGGGTGAAGATCGTCCTCGGCTTGCTGCTGCTGACGCTCGCGGTCCGCAACTGGCGGAATCGCCCCGCGTCCGGTGCACCGCCGGAAATGCCGAAATGGATGGCAGGCGTCGACTCGCTCACACCCCCAAAGGCGTTCGGACTCGGCGCGCTCCTCGCCGGTGTGAACCCGAAGAACCTCCTTCTTACGATCGGTGCGGCGACGGGGCTCGCCCAGCTCGGGCTTTCAGGAACCGACGTGTTCGTCTCCTTGCTCATCTTCGTGATCGTCGCCAGCATCACAATCGCAGGTCCGGTGGTCTACTACTTGGTGGGCGGCGATAGTGCCAAGGCCGCGTTGGACTCGATGAAGAACTGGCTTGCGCTTCACAATGCAGCCGTGATGGCGGTCCTCTTCCTCGTGTTCGGCGTCGACCTCATCGCCAAGGGCCTTCCGCCCTTGACCGCCTGACACCGAACGACAGCCACGCAATAACTGCCGATCTGAATGACCCGCCACAGTCCTCGAACGCCAAGCTGAGCAGCAAATAATCGGCGGTATGCGTCCTCGGGGCGACGGGCAGCGGGTAGGTCCGTTGTCATTCCGGTTACGGGCACGTCTGGGGCGACGATCACTACAATCCGACCTGCAAACTGGAGGAAGGGCATGACCATGCTGGCTGACTCTGGATGGGCTCACGCGGCCCAGTGGATAGGGGTGGTAGTCGCCCTCGTTCTGATGATCGCCGTCGCGATCTTCAGCCAGGCGATCCGGCGCCACAACCGCACAGGCTGGATCGGCATCGGTGCCGTTGTGGTAGTTCTCGGGCTCGGCGTCCTGGTTTCGTATCCGACGTCAGTAAGCCACTCGCACACCCCTCCGAGTCTGGTCCGTCACAACCCGTAGCCCGCAGCGAGCGCAGAAAGATCAATCCCGCGCCTCGCGTCCTACGTTCGCCACCACGGGCAGGCCACGCCATACTCGGCGCTATGCGCTATCCGGGGCGCCGGTTGGGCCCTCCGGAGCATCGGGGCGAGCTTGCCTGAGTTCCTTGCCGGGGTCAGCGAGCTCGGCAAGCTGCGGCCAGCGGGAGCGGTCATCGTCGGAGAGCGTCTCGAGGTCGGGATCGTCCTCGTAGAGGAACCAACCCGTGATCTCGCCAGCGGCATTGCGTCGGATTGGCATGTAGCCAGTCTTGCCTGTCCCGCTCGTGACCGCGCCCAAAATGCGATCAAAGATCTCAACGGGAAGTCGAACTCCTCGTTCGAGGACGCATACCGAGCCGCTCAGGCGCGACGATGGTTACGTGCGAGCTATCGACCGCTACAAGGAGTGGGTGAGGCTCATCCGGACGGGTGAGCCTGAGAACATTCGCACTGCGGTCGAGGGCTTGGAGACTCGCCAGGAGCAGTTCGGGCTGTCAGGGGGAGAGCAGCGGATGCTCCAGCGAGCCCGGGAACTCCTTACCGAGGGAGGTTCCGGCGCAGAGCCGTGAGCGCGCCAGAACAGGCACGCAGATCAGGGCGGATGCGAAATGACCCCTTGACTTCCTTAGGAGCATCGTTCGGCTCTCATCCTGCGGTCCCTGGCACAGTGGCAGGCATGGAATCCGGAGTCCCTCTTAGCGACCGGTACCTGGCCGCTCTGGACCTGGCCGCGGAACTGCACCGCCACCAGGTCCGCAAATCGACCAAGGTGCCATACCTGACCCATCTGATGTCGGTGTCAGCCATGGTGTGGGAAGCCGGCGGGGACGAGGATGCAGCCATCGCCGGACTACTCCACGATGCCTACGAGGACGCCGGTGGCCAAAGCACCCTCGATCGGATAGCTGCACGGTTTGGCGGTCGGGTGGCTGGCATCGTCGAGGCCTGCACCGAACCGGGGACCGGGACCGTGCCTAAAGGCCCATGGCGGGAACGGAAGGAGGGCTACCTGGCGCACCTGGGCGGCTGCGACGACCGAGCCGTGCTCCTCGTCGCTGCAGCCGACAAGCTGCACAACTGTCGCACCCTCCTGGCCGACATCGAAAGGCATGGCCCGGACGTGATCAGCCGGTTCAACGCCACCCCCGACGAGACCCTGTGGTTCTACCGGGAGGTCGTCCGGGTGCTCATTGCCAAATTGCCCGCAGAGCCGCTGGCCAAGGACCTGGCCCGCACCCTCGACCTGCTGGCCCGCAAGCTGGCCCGACAGCCCGACAGCCCAATCTGCTCAGTGCCGGAGAGCGCAGCCTGATCCATCTCGCGCCAAGAGACCGAGGGCCGGGAATGCCCTGTAATCCGCGATCTGCATTCTCAGCCCCCTTCGCCGCTCATCATGTCAGGCCGAGCAGAATGTTCCACCTTCGACGGGCCTCCCAGCCGACGATCATCGGTGGCACCGTCGAGGCTGGTGTAACGGGTAACGGTCTCACGTGTCGCACGTGGAAGAGTCCCCCCTCCGACACCACCGAGTTGAACCCCCACGCGACGGCTCAAGTTCCTGCGCGAATCGATCAGCCCTGATGTCGGGGCGGACGAGTTGGTGATGGCGCGGGCCAGTGTGCGTCGTCGCCATGGGTTTGGCCGATGTCGTGCTCGAACGCGTCGAGGAGGTGGAACAGTTCGTCGCTGATCCACTCCCGGTCTCGGCGGCGACCGACACGGGTCGGCACTAGTACTCCGGCCTCTTGGAGACGGTTGAGAGCAGCTCGTGCTGCGGTGGGGGTGACGTCGTGGCGCGCTGCGGCGGTGTCGGCGTTGACGACCGGCTGTGCTGGAAGACCACGGATGATTTTGCGGGCGACGGAGTCCGCCCGGGGCGATCCGGCCCGGTCGATCAGGTCGTCGAGCAACGTGTCGATTTGGGTCCGAAGTCGGGTGGCCGCTGCAGCGGCTGCCGCGGTGGCGTCGGCGAAGATGCCGATCCAGTCGTCGATCCGTCCCTCGCGGAAGTCGACCAGGCCGGTGATGTACCGGCGGGAGTTGGTGGCGAGCACGACGCTGACGGGTGGTACGAGAAACGGCGTGAGGCCGCGCCGGCGGAGAATGACGTGGATGAGGCAGCGTCCGGTGCGTCCGTTGCCGTCGCCGAAAGGGTGGATGGTCTCGAACTGGGCGTGAGCCACCGCGGCTTGGGCGATGGCCGGCAGATCGTCGAGGTTCACGAACGCGACGAGATCTTCGAGGAGATCGCGGACGCGGCCCGCAGGAGGGGGGACGAAGGTGGCGTCGACGGGACTCAGCCCTCGTCCACCGATCCAATTCTGGTCGCTGCGAACGACACCTGCATATCGCTCTTCGGAGGTTCCTTCGAGGAGAGTCCGATGGATGTCAAGGAGATCGTCGACGCGGAAGCGCTCTTTAGCGGTACCGAGGTCGACTGCCTGCTCCATGGCGCGCACGTTGCCGAGCACGGCTCTCGCTGTCACATCGGCGACGAGTGGTTCGTAGGCAGCTAGGGCGACGCGCTTGTTCGACGCCCGTAAGCCTTCGATGAACGACGAACCGAGCGCCTCTGAGCGCAGGAGTGGGGCGGCCAGCGTCTCGAGATCGTGGGCCGCTCCTGCCGATTGGAGCTCTCGAACGGCGGCTGTCGCAGCAGCGACGGCTTCGGCGGCGCGGCCGGCAAGCGGCCCGTCCCAATCGCGGATGGGATCCGGGACGAACGCTTGATAGCGGAACGGGCGGCGGTCCCGGCGGGCACCGTAGCCATATGCGAGCGATGAACTCGGGCGTCGGCCGATCCTTTCACTCCTTCACCAGTACAAAACGAAGACCAGCGATCCTTTCGTAAGGGACATCTTTGCCCACCCTGGGATCTAACGCAAGGATATTGAAGGATCCTTTCGTATCTTGCCCGTCAAGTCGCCAGATCGAAGACGGCCTGGTGTGTCGCAGATGGGCACGTCCCCCCTCCGACACCAGAATCTGTACCCGCAGATCGAGCGGGGGGACGGATGCCGCCAGATCACTGAGACATTGGTGCCGCTGGGTTTCGCTCCAATCCGTGGAGACACTGGTCGAGCGCGGCTCGGGTGAGGTCGCGGAGGTCGTTCGCGGGTGCTCCGAACCAGTAGCCGGTCGCCGCTACAAGGTGGGCGACCACGAGGAAGGCGACCAATTCGGGGGCGAGCGCGCTCGTGAGCTCACCCGAAGTGAGGCCTTCGCGGACGATTGCGATGACGAGTGCCAACAGCTCGGGATGGACGTCGCGACCACTCGGGTCCATCACGCGCGCTGCGTCGAGACCCATCTTGCGGACTCCAGGATGCGCCTCTAGCCACGCCTCCGCGACGCATTCCTGCACCACACCGAGTTGGTCGCCAGCCGACCCCCCCACTCCGAGGTCTTCCAGCTTCTGCTCAGCCCGCTCCGCCAGCCGCTGGTTGAACTCTCGGATCAGGCCCGACTTGCCATCGAAGTGCCGGAAGAAAGTGGCCCGGCCGATGCCGGCTTCGTGGCAGATCTGCTCGACGGTCAGGTCGTCGTAGTCGAGGTGGACCAGTAACTTGATCGCCGCGTCGTAGAGGGCGGCTCGGGTGTCCGCCCGCTTGCGTGTCCGCTGGTCCATGTGTGATACTCCGTCTCAGACTGGGTCTCCAAGGATACTTGACCCGGAAAACAAGGGGGAGCGATGCTCGACGTCCTTATTGCCGGCGGCACCGTGGTGGACGGCACCGGGCGGGCGCCGTACTCGGCTGACGTCGGCGTGCGCGATGGGGTGATCGTCGAGGTCGGTCGTCTGACTGAAGCGGCGCGCCAGACCGTCGCTGCCGACGGTGCGCTCGTGACGCCGGGGTGGGTTGACGTCCACACCCATTACGACGGGCAGGTCACTTGGGACGAGGTGATGGAGCCGTCGGCGAGCAACGGTGTGACCACGCTCGTAATGGGCAACTGCGGGGTCGGGTTCGCGCCCGTGCGCCCTACGGACCACGATGCGCTCATCGATTTGATGGAAGGGGTGGAGGACATCCCGGGGACAGCCCTCACGGCGGGGATGCCCTGGGGTCGGTGGGAGACATTCGAGGAGTACCTCGACGTCCTCAGCCAGCGTCGCTACGCCCTCGACATCGCCGCCCAGATCGCTCACGGCGCCGTGCGCTTCTACGTGATGGGCGAGCGTGGTGCGGCCAACGAAGATGCGACGGCCGACGACCTGGCCGAGATGGCCCGGCTGGTCGAGGCGGCGCTGGGAGCCGGGGCAGTGGGCTTTTCGACGTCTCGTACCATCGGCCACCGCTCGAAGTCCGGGCGCGAGGTTCCCGGCACCTTCGCGGCGGACGAGGAACTGATGGCGATCGCCGGAGCACTGAAGGCCGCCGGTCGCGGCGTGTTCGAGGCCATCGTTGCAGGGACCATCGGTAGCCTCGGTGGATTGGGCGGCGAGAAGGCGACGATGCTCGAGGAGGTGCCCCTGCTCGTCGACGTGGCCCGGTTCAGTGGGCGGCCGGTCACATTCACGGTCGCGCAGATCTTCGAGGACCCGGATAACTGGCGGCTCGTCCTCGAAGCGGCTCGGACGAGCACGGCGGACGGCGCCGTGTTGCGGCCCCAGGTGATCCCGCGCTCGGTCACGGTGATGACGAGTCTCGACGCCTACCACCTCTTCATGGCGCGCCCGACTTATCGCAAGATCGCCGATCTTCCCCTCGCCGAGCGGGTCGCCGAGATGCGCCGGCCCGAGGTGAGAGATGCGATCCTCGCCGAAGCCGACTCCACCGAGGGCCTGACACGCGGCGTCGCGGTGCTGATCAGCCTCTTCGCCAATGCCCTGCCGGTCACATTCCCCCTCAGCGAACCAGTGGAATACGAGCCTGAGCTCGGCTCCTCGGTATTCGCGCAAGCGCTGGGTTCCGGTCTCGACCCGGTCGCCCACATGTACGACCTGCTCCTCGCCGACAACGGCACTGCGTTCTACGCCGTGCTCGGGTCGAACTACGTCGGCGGCAACCTCGAGGTGTGCCGGGAGATGCTCCTCGATCCGAACACCGTCACGGGCCTCAGCGATGCCGGCGCCCACGTGAACCTCATCTCCGACTGCTCGGCATCGACGTTCCATCTCACGCACTGGGCCCGCGATCGTCAGGTCGGTGAGCTACTGCCGATCGAGCTGCTCGTCCACAAGCTCAGCGGCGGCAACGCTGCGCTGTACGGGTTCGATGACCGGGGTTCCGTGACGGCGGGCAAGCGCGCCGATCTCAACGTGATCGACTTCGAGTCTCTCCGGATCCGTCGCCCGGAGCTACGCCACGACCTGCCTGCCGGGGCGAGCAGGATCCTGCAGTCCGCCGAGGGCTACCTCGCCACATTCGTAAACGGGGTCCAGACGCGAAGCAACGACACAGACACCGGCAGGCGGCCCGGCCGGCTCGCCCGGTCTCGCTGAGCGGACAGTGCCCGACGAGACAGCGGTTGTCCCGTCAGCTGGATACGCTCACCGAGCGGCGGGGAAGCGCCCCGCCGGTGAGGAGAACGGCCGTGGAACGTGCCCAACCGGGTTCGTTCCCGCTCGAGAGCGGAGAGAGAGTCCCCCCTGGAATCTTCCGCAAGTCGGGGGAGCGCCTCGATGCGGCCGAACAGGGGGGATATGAAGGCCTGGAAAGCCCTTCGGCCCGACCGGTGCTTCCCATCCGTCCACCGTTGAGCATCGGCACCGGTCCGGCCGTACAAGCAGTGGGTGGCCCGGCGCGTCTTCTGGGTCGGGCGTCGCCGCGATGGAGACTGCGCTGGCAGACGACGCCCGACGGTCGAGGCGGTGAGCTACACGGCACACCGCCAGCAGACCCGCCGCAACGTCGCGCTGCGCCCGGTCCGCCCCGGCGAGCACCCGCCGCTATCCATCACCCCCCAGGCCCTAGCGGGAGAGTTGCCCAAACAAATGGGGAGTAGGAACAGGCGGGGGAGAGAGGCCTAGAAGCGGCCCCGGAGCGGCCGCCCCGTCCCCGGGCCCTGCCGATTCGTCCACCCGGCCGAGTGTCGGCCGACTCTGCGCCGGCCGGTCGCGGCACGGCCGGGGCGTCGCCGCGCCCGGTCACCGGCGGGACAGGCGCCGGACACGCTGCGTACGCCGACCATCTCCGCACCGCCCATCGCAACAACGCCCTTCGCACGGTCAATGTCGACGAGCGGCGCCCGCTTCCCATGAGCCCCGCCGCCCCCGCAGACATCGAGCGGGCCGGCGGCTGGCGCGGCGCGAGGCGCCTGGTGCGCCTGGCTGGCGCCGCCCTATCCGGTGCTGCCGACTGCTGGTACGCCCGGCGGGCCAGGCGCCAAACCACCTTCTGCCCGGCTGCGGCGACCTCGGCGGGGCGGGTCCGTCCGAACGCCACCTAGGCGAGGTGTGCATGGGCTCCCGGTCCCCTTCATCGCCGCGAAAGTCTTCGGAGGTGATCTCTGCGTCGAGGCCCTGGTCGTGGGCCCACTGCTCGAGGTCCGGTTCGTTCCATCCGTAGCCCTGGGGCCGGCCAGCCATGTCGAGGGTGATCATGCTCGTGGCTCCGGGCGGGAGCGAGTCGGTAGGGGAGCGGATGAGTTTCTGGTCGCTACCCGGACTGACCGCAGAGGATCGTCTGGGGCCGTCACCGCGCCTGTGTCCATTCGCCTGATGGTCACCCCCCCAGGGACCGGGGCTGTACTGTCGGCTCGGTGATCGATCGCGGGCGTCACATCCAGGTCGAGTCGGATCGTTTCGGCGCCGTGCTTGTCGGTACCGACCCTGGAGCGAGGGTGCCGACATGCCCGGAGTGGAACGCCGCCGACCTGCTGAAACATCTCATTCGGGTCCATCAGTACTGGGCCGCGGTCATCGGTGACCGGTTGACCGCTGACGCCGTGGGCGAGCTGGAAGAGGGCCGGCCGGCCCTGCCTGACGACCCGGTGCAGCTACAGGACCTTCGCCGGGAGGCCACCGCCGACCTGCTATCGGCCTTGGGAGGTCGTGATCCGTCGGAGCCGGCCTGGAGCTGGTTTCCCCCCGACCAGACGGTCGGGTTCACCTGGCGGATGCAGACCCACGAAGCGACGATGCACCGCGTCGATGCGGAGTTGACCGCCGGCCATCCGATCAGTCCGATCGAACAGGAGGTGGCGGCCGACGGGATCGATCACGTGATCGACGTGATGTGGGCCTGGGCCCCCACTGACGTCGAGAGACACGTCACCGCTACGGTCGAGCTGAGGGCCACCGACACAGATCAGACCTGGCTGGTTAGGACCTTCCGCTGGTCCGGTCAGGCGTGGGGTCAGAGCTTCGACAACCAGGTCGGCTGCGAGCGGGTCGACGGCGGCCGACCCGATGCAACCGTCGCCGGAACCGCAGAGGACCTGGATCTGCTCGTGTGGACCCGCGCTGACCGCGGCATTGTTCGTTCCGGGGATCAGCACGCACTCAGCGAGTTCCAAGCGGTGCTCGACGACGGAATCCACTAGCCGGCCAGCGCCATTCCGGCCGAGCAGACCCTCAGACCACTTGCACCCTGCTGACACCCGCCAGCGAGCAGGTGTAGAAGCTGCCGGCCGGCCCCGGGGCCGGGAACAGCACGGACTGGATCCCCTGACCGGTGTCGGCTGCGGCCATTTCCTCCCCGGTGGCCCCGTCGAGCACCACGACCCGGGTCCCGTCACCGGTGACCAGCTCCCCCGATTCCTCGTAGAGCAGCAGGTGGCTGGCGTGGTCCTGGTCCCGGACCCAGCGCCGTTCCAGGGTGTCGAGGTCGAAGCCGCAGAGGACCCCCCGGCCGCTGTCATAACCCACCACCACCCGGCGCGCCTCGTCGACCAGGGGCGGGTTGCTGACCAGGCCGCCCGGCCCGTCGGCGACCTCCACCAAGGTCACCTCGGCGGTGTCCAGCTCGACGCGCACCAGGTGCAGGGGGGCGGTGGAGACCCCCTGACCGCGCAGCGAACCGTTGAAGCGCTCCGCGCCGTCCCCGTTGTCCAGGAACCATGCCGCCCCGGCGGCCAGGACGCAGTCCCAGCCGTAGGTCTGGCCGGCCATGCTGCGGTAGACGGCACGGAAGTCGGGGTCGAGGGCCAGGCGACGACCGTCCCAGTGCACCCGCATGAGGCTGCTGTCGCCGACCACGTAGACGGTGTCGCCATCGGCCGAAAGCCGGGCGATGGACGCCTCGGGCAGCTCCAGGCGGGCCACGATGTCGAGGGTGAGCGGGTCGAGCACCACCAGCTCGCAGGGGCGTCGATCGGCGGGGGCGACAGGGGCGCCGGGGAGCGACCCGCCGAAGTCCTTGGTCGCCAGGTGGCCGTCGGCGAGGGGTACGAAGCTGTTGTAGGGGCGTTGGCGGGGTAACTCCCGCCCGGCCCGCACCTGCAGCTCCCGGTCGAGGCGGTGGGCGTGGCGGCCGAAGACCACGTGCAAGGTGTCCGGTCCGCTCACGGCCATCCCACCCGGCCACACCGGACCGCCCGGGAGCTCGACGGAGCGGGAGAGCGGTTCCAGGGTGAGCGGGTCGATGCGCTCCACGGTGGCGGTGGCCCCGTCGCCGAAGCCGTGGCGCAGCAGGAACGTGTCGGTCCCGTCGCTGACGACCATGGTGGCCACCGGGTCGATCCGGGTGGTGACCTGCAGCCCGGTCCCGCCGTCGCCGGCACCCAGCCGTCCCGGGACGCGCTGCAACCGGCGGGGACCGCCGTCCTCGTGGGTCCAGCTCACACCGGAGCCTCGAGCGCCAGGCGGTGGCTCCGGCTGGGTGGCGACGCCGCCCGGAGATCGTCGACCAGGTCGTCGCGGACGGCTTGGTAGTCGGGATCGGACCAGCGGTTGACCTGCTGGAGCGGGTCGTCGAGGAGGTCGTAGAGCTCGCCCTCCGACCCGTCATGGACGGCCCCCGGCAGGTACGTGGTGCACACCCACCGGTCGCGGGTGACGGTGCGCAGGTGCACCCCGACACCGAACAGCTCGCTGTCCCACGCCGTCAGCACCCGCTCCGGTCCGGCCTGGCCCGGGGCGGGCAGTGGTGAGTCCTGCATCCAGTCCGGAACGTCCAGACCGGCGATCCGGCACAGAGTGGGGGCCAGGTTGATCAGGCCCACGGGGTCGGTGACGGTGCCCCCGGCCAGACCGGCGGAGGGGGCCGGGCGCCAGACCAGCGGCAGGCGCATGAGACCGTCGACGTGGTAGGGCCCTTTGAACAGCAGCCCGAAGTCGCCCTGCAGCTCCCCGTGATCGGTGGTGAAGATGACGTCGACGTCGTCGCTCCATCCGCGGGCGTCGATGGCGGTCAGCACCCGGCCCAGCGCCTCGTCTATGAGCTCGCACTCGACGGCGTTGCGGGCGTTGACCTCCCGGATCTGGTCCGAAGTGAGCGTGGCCGGTACCCACGTGGCCGGCGCCTCGTAGTTGGAGACGAGCGCCCCGTCGTACCAGAGGCGCCAGTGCCGGGGCTTGGCGTCGAGAATGGCCTCACGGGCCGCGGCATCCTGGGGGTAGCCGGCCGGTAGCGGCACGTCCCGCCAGTCGATGCGGCCCATCTCCGCCTCCGGTGGATCCCACGGATGGTGCGGGTCGGGGAAGCTGGTCCAGCAGAACCAGTCGTCGTCGTCACCGAGCGAGTCGAGCCAGGCGACGGTGCGATCGGCCACCCAATCGGTGTGGTACCACTCCTTGGGGATGGGGTTGGCCTTGACCTGGGGCGCGCCGGTGTCGCCGCCGCCGGCCCCGTTGACCTGCAACTCGGCGTCGAGGGTGGCGTAGAAGGACCCGATGGCCTCCGGGTGGTGCTGGCGGAGCCACATGGCGTAGTGCAGGGCCCCCTGGGCGCCGTGGGTGGCGAACTCCAGGTGCTCGAAGCCCCGGTGCGGGCCGCCGGCCGCGGCGGTGCTGGTCCCCATGGAATTCTCCGGGAAGCGCATGAAGGGATCCAGGTACGGCTCGAAGTGGGCCTTGCCGACCAGCGCCGTGCGGTACCCGGCCCGGCGCAGCACTTCGACCACGGACGGGGCATCGGCGGGCAGGGGTACACCGTTCATCCACACGCCGTGCGTCGCCGGGTGCTGGCCGGTGAGGATGGTCGAGCGCGACGGCATGCACACGACCGACTGGGGGACGGCCCGCTCGTAGCGGATACCGGTAGCGGCCAACCGGTCGACGACCGGGGTGCGGGCCAGGACGCCCCCGTTGCAGCCGAGCGTGTCGTAGCGCTGCTGGTCAGTGGTGACCAGGAGGATCTTGCGGCCCATCAGAGGGCTCCTTCCATGAGTTGGCGCAGGTACTCGAGGGCCGCGCCGGCCGCACCGGCGACCACCAGCGCCAGCGTGGCCGGCTCCGCATCCGCACCGTAGGACACCAGGCAGGTGCCGTCGCCGAGGTCGAACACGTCGAGCGTGGACAGGTGCTCGCGGAACATGGGCGCGGTGATGCGGTACTGAAGGCGCCGGTCGATCGGATCGAGCGTGATGATCTCCTCCGGCATGGGCAGCCCGCTGGCCGCAACCACGGTCCGGTGCCGGCCTTCCACCTCGGCCTTTTCGATCCCGGGAAACCACTCGGCGATCCGGGCCGGGTCGCCCACCAGTTCCCACACGTCGGCGGCTGGCCGCTCGATGCGGACCTGGCGGCGCACACTGGCTCTCACCCGGCCAACGTAACTATTGACCTAACCTAAGTCAAGAGATAGCGTCCTGGCGGGGAGGCAGAGATGGACGAACTGGTAATGGACTCGTTGCGGCGGCGCATGAGGGCGATGCATTCCCTGTGGGAGGACGCGGTAGCGAGCATGGACGAGAGCCACGTCAACCGGGTGGAGCGGGACCCGGTTCTGCCCATCGCCTTCTCTCTCTTCCACTTCGTGCAGATCGAGGACGGCTCGGGCTCCATGCTGGGGGCCGGTCCCCCGATCTGGGAGCCGGCGTGGGGCGAGCGTATGCAACTGGCCATCGCCGACCACGGCAAGGAGCGGACCGTCGAGGAGATGATGGCGCAGCGCATCGGCGACATGGCCGCCTACCGCGAGTACATGGCCGCGGTGTTCGCCAAGACCGAGGGCTGGCTGGCGACCCTCGCCCCCGGGGCGCTCACCGAGGTAGTGGTGCCCCGTCCCCTACCGGCGGGCATCGCCTCGACCTACAGCGCCCGCGTCGCCGGCGAGGCCGGCGTCACCCGACTGGACGGCATCGAATGCTGGATCTACCAGCACGGCCTGCGCCACATGGGCGAGATCGAGCACGCCCGGTCGCTGGTCGGCCTCGGCGGGATGACGTCGTAGGAAGCCCGGGTGATCACCCGACAGCTCGACCACTACCCGTCGGGCGTCGAGCGCACCTTCTGCCTGGGTCTGGTGGTCGCCAGCACCGTCGTCCTCTACTGGCAGCAGTACGTGCCCAGCGCCGTCTCGCCCTCGATACTGGCCCACTTCCAGATCTCGTTCCGGTACTCGCTCACCGTGACGGTCATCTCCAGCGCCGTCGGCGCCGTGGCCTCCCTGTTGGCCGGCGTGGCCGACCGGGTGGGCCGGGCCAACCTGGTGATCGCCGGCCTGCTGGTGGCCGGTCTGATCACGGGCTTCGCCACCCCGGCCGCGCCGGCGCCGTGGGTCTACGCCCTGTGCGTGTCGGCCGTCGGCTTCGTGGAAGGAGTGGTGCTGGTGGCCACGCCGGCCCTGGCCCGGGACTTCTCCACCCACCGCCGGCGGGGCCGGGCAATGGGGGCATGGGCGCTGGGCCCCGTCATCGCCAGCCTGGCTGTGGCCGAGGTGGCATCGCACACGCTCGACCACCTCCCGGCGTGGCAGGACCAGTTCCACATAGCCGGTGGCGTGGCTATCGGCGTGTTCGTGGTGGCAGCGGTCGGGTTGCGCGAGGTGCCCCCCGCCCTGCGCAACCGGGTGCTCATCTCCGACGAGGCGGCGCAGGCGGCTGGCGCAGCGGAGGGTGACCCAGCGGGGTCGGGCAGTTGGGCGGCGCCGGTGGGGGAGCCCGGTCGGAGCGGTCCCTGGCGGCAGATGGCCACCCCGAAGGTGGTGCTGGCGGCCCTCGGGGTCAGCCTGTTCCTGCTCCTGTACTACTCCACGGTGGCGTTCTTCGTCCTGTACTTCGTGTCGGTGTTCCACTTCAGCCAGTCACAGGCCAACGGTCTGGCCAACTGGTTCTGGGCGGCCGATGCGATGGCTGTCGTGACCGCCGGAGTGCTGTCGGACCGGCTGGGCGTACGCAAGCCGCTGATCGTGGTCGGCACCCTGGGCAGCGTGGTCCTGACCGGCATCTTCGCGGCCAGGGCCACCGATCCGCGCACGACCGTCACCGCGTTCGCGGTGCTGGTGTCGCTGCTCTCGTTCAGCCGGGGCTTCGCCTACGCCCCGTGGATGGCGTCGTTCACCGAGACGCTGGAACACCGCAACCCGGCCCTCGTCGCCACCGGTCTGGCCGTGTGGGGATGGACGGTGCGGGTGGTGGTGTCCTTGGCGTTCCTGGTCCTGCCTTCGGTCGTGACCGCCGTGACCCCCATCACCGACTACGGCCCCAAGGTGGCGGCCCTGTCGGTGGAATACCGGTCGGAGCTGGCCACGCTGGCCCACATCTCACCGGCAACCAGGGCCGCTCTGGCCTCCCATCCGGCCGACACCGCGGTCCGGATCTCGGCCGTCACCGACATCGCCGCCGGGGAGCACATCAGCGCCAACCAGGCGATCACCCGCTTGCGGGCGCTGGCCGCCGTCCCGGCCGCCGACCGCCGGTATCTCACCACCCACGGGCCGGCCGTGGCCGCCGCCGAGCGGGACGGTCCATCCCAGTGGCAGCACTGGTGGATCGTCTGTCTGGTGGGCCAGGTCCTTCTGCTGCCGACGGTGTTCCTGCTCGACGGCAACTGGCTGCGCCAGCGGGCCGAGGTGCCGGAGCAGACGCCGGAGGTGGCGGTAGCGTGAGATCCCGCCGGGACCTGGCCGGCGGTCAGCGGCCGGCCGTCACGGCCCCCCTGGAGGCCCGCGGCGTCCGACCGCGGCCGACATCGGTACCGAGGAGAGCCTCCGCTGCTGCGACCAGGGCGTCGGTCGTGGCACGGCGCGACAGGCGCTGCGCCCCTCGCATCAGGTCCCAGGACTCGAACGACAGCACAACGTCCAGGGCCGGGAGAATCCCCGCTCCGGCCCGGTCCAACTCGGGGGCGAAGATCCCGGCCAGCTGGCGGTGGAAGAAGCGCCGGTTGCGCTGGAGCTCCTCGGCCACGAGCGGCTGGCGGTGGGCGCAGACCCGGCCGGCCCGGGCCGCCGGGGCGATGGCCTCGTACAGCCGGACCCGGGCCTCGACCACCGCCCGGACCTTGATCGCGCTGGACTCGTCGGGCCGGCAGTCGACGTCCACCAGGGCCAGGGCCTGGCGCTCCTGACGCTCGATGGTGGAGCGGATCAGGTCGTCGAAGTCGTCGAAGTAGCGGACCAGCGAGCGCAGGGACAGGCCGGCCCGGTCGGCGATCTGGCGGGAGGTCGGGGTGTATCGGCCTTCGGCGAACAACTCGGCGAGGGCCCGCAGCACCAGCTCCCGGTTGTGCTCGCGCCGCAAACGGCGCCCGTCGGCCTCGGCAGGCTGATCCATGGTGATCGAAGTCTACTCTTGGCGTAGGTAGCGTCAAGAGTTGTCGGCGCGGGTGACAGCGCAGCGTTGCCCCGTCGCCAATAATATGGCATCGATCTTGACATAAGACTTGGCCGCTCCTACATTTGGGGGTGGCGACCGCGAGGTTCCGATGTGGACCTCCTCCTGTGGCGGACCCGGGACCTCCGGGCAGGGCGCCGTCCGACCTCTCCGCAGAGCGAAGGAGCACAACCAGTGAGCGGTAACCGGCACTCCATCGGTTTCGGGGACATCGACATGGGCACCGTCAGTCGTTGGATGGCCCTCGACCCGGCCGCCGACGGGCCGGTGTGGATGGTCAACCTGATGAAGTACCGGCCCGTCGCCCGCTACAGCGACGGCCGGGCCACCACGCTGTCGGGCAAGGAGGCCGACGATGCCTACGCCCCGCTGGGCCCCCTTGCTGCCGTCGGCGCCATGGTTGCCCTCCACGGTGACGTCGTCGACCAGTCCGCCGGCCAGCCGCAGTGGGACCGTGTCGCGATCGTGCGCTATCCCAGCCGGCGGTCCTTCTTCGAGATGCAGCAACGCGACGACTTCAAGAAGCAGTACGTCCACAAGGAGGCGGGCATGGATTTCACCATCGTGATGGGTTGCCGCCCCGCGGTCCTGTCCGGCCCGCCACCGGCCGGAGCGCCCCTGGTCGTGCGGATCCGGCGTTTCGCGCCCGGGGCCCGGCCCGGGCCTGACCCAGCGGGCACCGTTCCCGTTGCCCGCTTCTCGGTCGACGGGGTGGTCATCGGCGACCAGCGGGCCTGGGACGACGTCTGCCTGGACGCCGCCGGGCCGGAGGGCCCAGCCGCCTTCAACGGCACCGAAGGAGTGGAGGAGCAGATGATCGTCTCCATGACCCCGGCCATCGACGCGTTGGTGCGCTCCGTCGAGACCGCCCCGGAGCCTGACTGACTGGGGAGTCGGTGCCAGGGCGGCCCACGCCGCCGAAGGGCGGGTGGGCCTCCTCAGTCGATGGCCGGGCTGCGGATGCCGGAGAGGATGATGTCACCCAGGGCCGCGGCCAGGCGGTCCTTTTCGGCCGGGTCGTCGAGGTCGATGCCGAAGAGGCGGCGGAGGGCGGAGCCGCCGGTGGCCAGGGACCCCAGACCGATGCTGAGCAGGGCCAGGAGCACTTCGGTGTCGAGGGGTCGAACCACGCCGGCCTGCTGGGCCCGCTCGATGCGGGCCCGGGCCTGGGCCAGGGCCGGGCGGACGGCATCGCAAAGGTAGTCGAGGCGTTCCTCGGCGCCTTCGGAACGGTCCGAGAGCATCGCGGCGGTCAGGCCCAGCTGCAGCCCCGGTAGTTCGAGCTGGGTCCGCACGGCGGCCAGGAGCCCTTCCTTGGACGGGGCGTCCGGGGACTCGGTCGGGCGGGAGGCCAGCCGGTCGGCCACCAGGCGGTCCACGCATGCACGCCACAGGGCGTCCTTCGTGGCGAAGTGCCGCTGCACCGCCGGCAGGGAGACGCCGAGGTGGCGGGCCACCTCGCGCAGGGCCAGGCCGCTCCAGCCGTTGGCCTGGATCACCTCGAGGGCCCGCTCCACTATGGCGTCGGCGGTCACCGCCGGCCCGTCGGCGCGCCGGGGGCGGCCCTTGCCGCGGGAGGTGTTCGCAGCCTTCATCCGACCAGCTTACCGGCCCTTTATGGTCAGATGACCATTTTAACTGGTAAGGTTCAGGCGTGGAAACCGCAGACGTGCCCCCGGGGGTCCTCCATCGCATCGGCGCCGCCTGCGCCCGGAGACCCTGGCGGGTCATCGCCGTGTGGGTGCTTCTCGTGGTCGCCACGATGGGCCTCTCGAAGGCGGCCGGGGGCACCTACAGCGACAACGTGACGCTCCCCGGTACCCAGTCGGCGACCGCCGGCTCGCTGCTGCACGCCCATGATGTCGCCGCCTCCGGCTACGGCGGACTGGTGGTCATGCGGGCGAGCGGCGGGATCGCCGCCCACAGCGCGCAGGTCGGGCAGGCGGTCACGAACCTGGCCGGGCTGCCGCACGTGCTGCGGGCGACCGATCCGTTGCAGACCCAGCCACCGACGGTCTCGCGCGATGGCAGGATCGCCTACTCCTCGGTGCAGCTCGACGTGAACCCGAAGACGCTTCCGCACTCCTACATCGCCCGCCTCGACGCGGCCGTAGCCCCGCTGCGCAGCGTCGGCGTCCAGGTCGACTACGGCGGCGCCTTCGACCAGCTGACCCGGCCGAAGAGCAGCGACGGGCCGGCTGAGCTGGTCGGCTTCGGTGTCGCCCTCGTCGTGCTGCTCGTCGGCTTCGGCAGCGTCGCCGGCGCCGCCCTTCCGCTCGTCACCGCCGCCCTCGCCGTCCTCGTCGGGATCGGCCTGCTCGGGCTGGTGTCGGCGGTCATCACCTTCGGCACCGCCTCGCCGACCCTGGCGCTCATGATCGGCCTCGGTGTCGGGATCGACTACGCGGTCTTCCTCGTCACCCGGTTCCGTCAGCGCATGCTCGAGGGCGCCGATCCCGTCGAGTCCGCCGGCGAGTGCGTGGCCACCAGCGGGCGGGCGGTGATCGTCGCCGCCTGCACCGTTGCCGTGGCCATGCTCGGCCTGTACACGTCGGGGTTGACGTTCCTCGGGCAGCTCGGGTTCGCCGCCGTCTTCGGTGTGGTGACCGCCGCCGGAGGGGCGATCACCCTCGTACCCGCCGCCTTCGGCCTCCTCGGCCGGCGCATCGACCGCTTCACCGTGCGCCGTCCCGTCGCCGAGGCCGGGCGCGACGGTGATGGGTGGCACCGATACGCCGCGCTCGTGGGCCGCCGGCCGGTGTCGTTCCTCCTCCTCGGCGTGGTTGTGCTCAGATCG
>JAKAXN010000276.1 GCA_021816565.1 Actinomycetes bacterium | reverse complement strand
CCGTCGTCCTGCGAGATGAACCCGAACCCCTTCTCGGAGTTGAACCATTTGACTGTACCGGTTGCCATTGGCGATCCCTCCTTTCCTGGCCTGAATCGACCCGAGGATCGGAACGGGTCACGGCCTGGCTCGTATGAGCCTTGGAGGGAAAGCACCACTTGCAGCCCTCTACTGCCGAGCGTACTAGAACCGCGCCGGCCGCGGGGTCGAAACTACCCCGGCCCGGAGGCCCCCGATCCGGGCCGGACCGCCACCCCCTGGTACATGTAGGTGAAGGCCTTCGGTCCGGCCATGAAGAAGTTCCTCATCTGCTCCACCTGCAGCCCCGACGCCTCTATGAGGGCCCGGATCGGGCGGTTGAGGTGACAGCCTCCGGCGACCCGGCGCTGCAGCGGGGTCAGCAGGTCCTGGCACATGGCCACCCGGCGCTCCGGCGCCTGTCCGTGCTCCACGAAGTGGAGCGCCCCGCCCGGCCTTAGGATCCGGCGGATCTCCCGCAGAGCCGATTGGACGTCGGGGATGGTGCAGAGGGTCCAGGTGCACAGGACGTGGTCCACGCTGGCGTCCTCCACCGGCAGGTGGGCGCCATCGAGACCGACGTACTCGACCGGCACGGGACTGGCCGCCACCCGGGGTGCGGCGAGGCGGCGGCCGGTGAGCGCCGGGTCCACCGCCCGGACACGGGTCACCCCCTCGGGATAGTGGGCCACGTTGCGGCCCGACCCGAATCCGACCTCGACCACCTCGCCCTCGAGGCCGGCAGCCACCTCGGCCCGGAGCCGGCTGAACTCGGGGCCGCTGAGCACCACGTCGACCAGCCGGGGCAGGACCTGGTCCTGGTACACGCCCATGGACCCAGTCTGCCAGCCGGCGGACGACCGCTTGCCTCAGCCGATCAGGCGGTTGGGGCCCTGGCCGCCTGAGCGTCGGTTTGCGGAGGCCAGGCGGCGCAGCGGGGCCAGGCTCGGTTGCTGGCGGCCGGTCAGCCAGGCCCGGCAGTCCTCCGACGGCATGGCCTTGGCCAGGTGCCAGCCCTGGGCCAGGTCGCAGCCGAAGTGGTCCAGCTCCTCCCACGTCTCGGGATCCTCGACCCCCTCGGCCACGACCGACAGCCCCATCACCCGGGCCAGCTCGATGGTGGAGCGCACGATGGCCCGGTCACCCTGGTCGGTGCACAGGTTGCGGACGAAGCTGCGGTCGATCTTCACCGTCTTCACCGGCAGGACCTTGAGGCGCGACAGCGACGAGTACCCGGTACCGAAGTCGTCGATGGCGATGCGGACGCCCAGGTCGCTCAGCCGGCGCAGGGTCCTCTCGGATCGGTCCAGGTCGAGCATCATCGACGATTCGGTGATCTCCACGGTGAGATGGGCCGGGTTGACCCCGGTGTCGGCGATCAGCCGACCCAGGCGGTCCACGAGCGTCGAGTCGAAGAGGCTGCGGGCCGACACGTTCACGCCCATGGTGATCTCGTAGCCGTCGTCGCGCCAGCGCCGCAGCTCGTCGAGGGCGGTGCGGATCACCCACCACGTCAGCGGCTCGATGAGTCCGGTCTGCTCGGCCACCGGGATGAACTCGTCGGGGGCCACGAAACCCAGCTCGGGGTGACGCCAGCGCAGCAGAGCCTCGAACGCGGTGACCGTGCCCGAGCTGATGTCGGCGATCGGCTGGTACCACAGCTCCAGCCCGCCGGCCTCCACAGCCCTCTGCAACTCGGTGGCCAGCACCAGTCGGCGGGTGGAGTGGTGGTCGATCTCCGGCTCGTAGACCACGATGCCCCGACCGCTGTTCTTGGCCGAGTACATGGCCACGTCGGCCTTCTTGAGGAGGCTGGCCGGGTCCTCCCCGTGCAGCGGGGCCAGTGCCACCCCCATGCTGGCCCGCAGGGTGAGGACCATGCCGTCCACCTCGATCGGGGCGGCCACCGCCTCCTGCAGCCGGCGGGCCACGGACTCCACCTGCTGCGTCCCGGTGGCCGACGGGATGACGAAGGCGAACTCGTCACCTCCCAGGCGGGCCGCCAACCGGGACCGGCCCACCGTGGCGTCGACCCGGGCGGCGACCGCTTTCAAGATGGCGTCCCCGGCATGGTGACCGAGGGTGTCGTTGACCTCCTTGAAGCCGTCCAGATCCATCAGCATGACCGCCACCAGGTTGGAACCCCGGCGGTTCCTGACCGCGGCCGACACCACCTGGCTGAGCAGGGTCCGGTTGGCCAGGCCGGTCAGGCCGTCGTGGTAGGCCTGGTGCTCCCGGGCCGCCACCTCCACCTTCAGCCGGTCCAGGCGGGCGCAGCTGGTCAGGGCGGTTGCCAGATGGGCGGCCAGGGCCTCCAGGAGCGCCAGGTCATCGGGCTCGAAAGAGACCAGTTCGTTGCCGTCCCGGTCGGCTGCGACGAGCACCCCCTGATGGCCGTCGGCCATGGTCACCGGAGCGAGGATGGCGTCACGGAAGCCGTGCACCGCCAGGTAGGTGCTGGGCTGGCCCCGCCGCAGGAGCAGCGGCCGGCGGGTGGAGCTCACGTCGCGTTCCAGGGGATCGAGCGGCACCACTTCCCGTACCAGGGACCCCGCGGCGTCGAGCGAGTAGCGCGAGGCCCCTGTGGTCTGCTCCATGCAGAGAAGGACCCGCTCGGAGTGCAGGATGGCCGCCACTTCGTCGAGCGCAGACGCCAGTACCTCGCTGTGCTCGGACAGCTCGGCCAGCCGAACGGTGAAGCCGTAGAGGGACCTCTGGTCGGCGTAGCGCTGCCGGAGTCGGGCACTGGACGCCTGGTAACGGCCGACGACCAGGCCCGGGCCGGCCAGCACCAGGAGCGACCACGGCTCGGTCCAATAGGCCCCGAGAGCCAGGATCGTGAGCACTGCAGTGGACGGAACGAGCACCAACAGTTCGCGGGACAGGTGGCCGATCATGGCTCCTTCGATCGGAGTCCCGGACGCATACACGACGACGATCACGAACACACTGGTGTAGAGCGTGTAGGCAAGGAGTGCGGCGACAAGGGCCAACCAGCCGCGTGGTGTCACGGGGCTGGCTGGGCCCATCACGCCCTGCAGGACCAACAGAGAAAAGGCCAGCGCACCGGACTGGTTGGCTACGTTGAACGCCACTCGGACAGGGTTGACCCTCTGTACGGTCATGCTGACCGCTACTGCCGCGGCCACAGCCGGTATCACGGTGACGGCCGGCGTGAGAACAGCCCCGAGCAGGATCGGGAAACAGGAGAGGTCCGTCTTCATCGAGTTCTGCCGCACGTGTACGTGCACCGGCATCAGCGAAAGGACAGCCACGCCCAAGGCAACAGCCACCCACGAAAGATGGTGGGCCACGGTCCAATGGGGGCGCTGCGAACAGGCGATCAGTGACAGGAGGGCAGCCTGGGCAGCGACCAGACCTATCACGAGCCAGACCCGGCGCGGTGCGGCTAATCCCCTGACCGGTCCTGCTCGACGTGCTGCCCCTGCCGTCACGGTTTCGCCCCTCGATCTGCCCGGCCGGCTCTCGCCGACCGCTCCGCTGCGCAGCGGTCCTAAACCTTCCGCTATCGGCCCATCCGACCCTACACCGCAGTTAGACGCAGGAATGAGTCATCGGCAATATCGTCAGTTAGGCGCGGAACCTGTAGTGTTTCCGCAGAGGGCAGAAGAATACGAAGGACGGACAATGTCGTCCCTATTTCGGATTATTCGGCCCTTTGCGCTCCACTCCGGCGGTTGACCGTCGGGAGGGGCGGGAACGGGGCGGTACCGCATTTTCATCGAGGAGGGGAGGTGGGTGCAGGGTGTTCAACGTCAAGTGGGGCTGAGGTCGGTTTGCAGACCGACCTCAACCCGTAGCACTGACCTGGTTTGAGCCTCCACGCTGTCGAGACCTGGTGGCTCTTTCGGGTCGAATGTTCCTGTTGTCTATCGGGCTTGATCGCCGGTTGCTTGAGGCGAGCAACCGGCGATCCGGCCGTTTTGAGACCGATTTTCTGAAATTTCTTCTGGGGCGACTCACGTGAAGCAGCGTTTTCAACTGGGGCGGAGGTTCCGGCGGCTCTGGTTGGCCACCGGGGTGTCGTCGCTCGGCGACGGCATGGTCCTGGTGGCCTTCCCGCTGCTCGCCATCACCCTGACCCGTGATCCGATGGTCATCGCCGGCCTGGTCGCGGCCGAGCAGGCCCCGGGGATCCTGGTCGCCCTCCCGGTCGGGGCGATCGCCGACCGGCGGAACCGGCGGCGGCTCATCCTGACCATCGAGGTCACCCGCTTCGCAGTGCTGGGTCTGTTCGGGTTGTGCGTCGTGGCCGGGGTGGACAGCATCCCGCTGATCTTCGCCGCCGCCCTCCTCCTCGGCGGCCTGGGTGTGGCCTTCGACGTCGTGTCCGGGGCGTGCCTGCCGGCGATGGTCGAGGAGGAGCACCTGGTAGCGGCCAACACCAGGCTGATGACCGCCCTTCTCGCAGGCCGCGAGATGGCCGGGCAGGCCCTGGGCGGGGTGCTGTTCGCCGTGGCCCGCAGCGTCCCGTTCCTGGCCGACTCCCTGAGCTTCGTGGGCTCGGCGGCCCTGCTCGCCGGGGCGCTTCCCGACGGGGAACCACTCGAGGATGGGTCCGGATCGGTCTGGGCGGACCTGTGGACCGGGTTGCGCTGGTTCGCCGGGCAGCCCGTGCTGCGCCTCCTGGCTGCCGTCGTGGCCAGCCTGGCGTTCTTCCAGGCCGCCGTGTTCGGCGTCATGGTGATCTTCGCCACCACCCGGCTGCACCTCCACGGAGCCGGCTTCGGGATCCTGATGGCGGGAGCCGCGTGCGGGACGCTCGTGGCCTCTCCCCTCGCTCCCCGCCTGCACCGCCGGATCGGGAGCGCCCGCAGCATCGTGACCGCGGGCCTGGTCGCCGGGGCGGCCTATCCGGTACTGGCGGTGACGCGCTCGGCGGTGGTGGCCGGGGCCGCCCTGGCCGCCGAGGCGCTGGCCGTGGTGATCGGCAATGCCGCCAGCCGGTCGGTCCGCCAGTCGACGGTGCCGGACGAGATGCAGGGGCGGGCCGCCTCCGCCTACCAGACGCTGGTGCTGGTAAGCCTCCCGCTCGGAGCCCTCGCCGGCGGTCTGGCCACCTCGGTCATCGGCATCACCTGGACCTTCGCGGGGGCGGGAGCCGTCCAGCTCCTGGTGATCTCCGCGCTGGGCCCCCGACTGGCGGCCCGCATGACCCCGGTCGTGGACCTGCGGGCCGGGCGGGCCCGCAGACCGGCACCGGCGGAGCGGCCCGGCGCAGTGCCCGGGCAGGCGGCCTAGATCAGGGGCCCGGGGATGCCCGGGGCCCGGCCCCGGGCGGATTGAGCGTCGAAATGGGTCACGGATCGGCGGGGGGCAGCTCCGACGAGCAGGCAACGGGGTGGTTGCCACCGCGCTCCATGGAGTGCTCATTGATCGCCTGGGCCACCACGTCGAAGTCCGCTACCCCTGGCGTCCGGGCATACCGCCGCTTCTCGTTGCCGGAGTTCCGGCTTCGGAGTATGTTCGGCCCCGGTTGCGCAGCCAGCCGAAGGGAAGCAGATGATCCCACCCCGATCTGTTAGCCGGGCCCGCGGCGTCGCCCCGGAACGGGGTGCCCGGGCCGAGCGCGGAGAACCACCGAAGAATGACCTCTACAGACGGTGATCCGTCGAAACCCCATCGTGATGCGGCCCTGGTCGTTCCCCCGTGGTTGTTGGAGGCGTTCGACCTGGCTCCCATGATGGTGACGCTCACCGCCGGCCCCGACCACCGGCTGGTGTGGCGTAACCGGATGGGGCTTGAGATGTTCGGCCCGGTGGAGGAAGGCCGGGCTCTGAGGGAGGCGTTCCCCGATACCAACCCGGCCACCCTCGAACTGTGGGACCGGGCGTGGCGAGGTGAGCCCGTGACACTGCCCCGCCGGGTGGTGGGCCCGCGGGACGTGACCGGACGGCAGCGGGTGATCCGCTTCTCCCTGGCTCCCGTGCCGGGCACCGACGGCCGGCCGGTGGGCGTCATCCAGTTCGGCGCCGATTCCACCGTGGAGGCCGAGGCGGAGACCGAGGCAGTCCGGTCCCGGCTGCTGGCCGACGTCTCTGCGGCGTTGGCCGGGACCGGCGACGCCCGCCAGGCGCTGCAGGCCCTGACCGACGCCCTGGTGCCGGAGGTCGCCGACCTGGCCGCCGTCTACGCCTACACCTCCGTGGTGTCGGAGGCCGGGCATCCACCGGCCGCCGATCCGGTGGCCCTGTCGACGGCC
>JAKAXN010000275.1 GCA_021816565.1 Actinomycetes bacterium | reverse complement strand
GCCCGTTGCCGGTGAGCAGCACGCAGCCCACGTCGGGGCTCTGGCGGGCGTGGTCGAGCGCCTGGTACAGCTCGTCGACGGTGTGGGGCCGGAACGCGTTGCGCACCTCCGGCCGGTTGAAGGCGATGCGGACGGTGCCCTGGTCGAGCGCCCGGTGGTAGGTGATGTCGGTGAAATCGAAGCCTGGCACGGCCCGCCACGCGTCGGGATCGAACAGTTCGGAGACCATGGGGACGCGAAGCTAGTGAAGCCGCACCCGTGGGTCGAGAACCGCGTAGGCGATGTCAATGAGGATGTTGGCCACCACTACCGCGGCGCTGGCGATGATCACGATCCCGATGATCACCGGCAGGTCACCGTTGTCGATCGAATGGATGGCGGTGTAGCCGAGGCCGGGCATGCCGAAGACCGTCTCGGTCACGATGGCCCCGCCGACGAGCACGCCCACGTCGATGCCGAACTGGCTGGCCACCGGGGTCAGAGCGGACCGCAGACCGTGGCGGAAGACGACGCGACGCTCCCGCAACCCCTTGGCCCGGGCCGTGCGGATGTAGTCCTCACCCATGACCTCGAGCATGGAGCCTCTGGTGAGCCGGGTGTAGGTGGCCGCCGACACCAGGGCGAGGGTCAGCCAGGGCAGCACCAGGCTCTCCAACCACTTGAGCGGACTGGCCGTGAAGTAGACGTAGCCCTGGCCGGGGAAGGTCCTGATGCCGCGCTTCTGGAGCTGGTACGACACCAGGAACAGCAGCATCAGGCCCAGGACGAACGTCGGCATCGAGTAGAAGAACAGCGCCAGCGTCGTGATGACCCGATCGAGCACCGAGCCCCGCCGTACCGCTGAGAGGATCCCGGACAGCACCCCGAGCACCAGCCAGATCACCGCCGCCCCGGCGGCCAGGGACAACGTGATCGGGAAGGCGTGCGACAGGATCGTCGAGACCGGCTGCTCGTGGTAGTAGGAGTAGCCCAGGTTGTGGTGCCACACCAGCTGCTTCAGGAAGTCCCAGTACTGGCCCCAGACCGGCTGGTTGAGGTGCAGGCGGGCCTTGATCATGTTGATCGTCTGCTCGGTGGCGTTCTTGCCGGCCAGGCGGGAGGCCACGGTCTGCTGGTTGCCGCCGACGAAGAAGATGCCGAAGACCAGCATGGTCACCATCAGCATCACGATGATGCCGAGAAAGACGCGGCGGATGAGGAAGCGGATCACCGGGGCCTCCTACTGCCGCTCGAGGCGGGGGTCGAGGGCGTCGCGCACGCCGTCACCGAGGATGTTGAACGCCAGCGTGGTGATCAGCAGAGCGGCGCTGGGGAACACCAGGAACCACCACGCCTGCTGGTAGATGTTCTGGGCCTCGGCGATCATCTGCCCCCAGTCCGCGGTCGGAGGCGGGATACCGAGGCCGAGGTACGACAGCGTGGCCTCGAGGATGATCGTCACCGGTATCAGGAGGGTGGCGTAGACGATCAGCTGCGTCAGGACGTTCGGCAGGATGTCCACGAACATGATCCGCCAGGGGCTGGCCCCCAGCGACCGGGCCGCCTCGATGTACTCCTTCTCCCGGATCGAGAGCACCTGGCCGCGCACGATACGCGCTACCGCAGCCCAGCCGAACACGGCGATCACGACGATCACGACGGCCAGGCCCGGGCGGGTCACCGACACCAGGGAGATGGCGAAGAGCAGGAACGGCAGCGACAGCACCAGGTCGACCAGCCGGGCGATGATCGAGTCGACCAGCCCGCCGAAGTAGCCGGCCATCAGCCCGAGGACCGCTCCGATGGCGACGGTCGCGAGCGTGGCCACCACCCCGACGTAGAGCGAGATGCGGGCCCCGTAGGCGATCCGGACGAGGATGTCGCGTCCCAGGTCGTCGGTGCCGAGCACGAATGTGGCGTTCGGAGCCCTCGGCAGCCCGTAGGTGTTGAGCCCTGTCGTCCGGAACTGCTGGTTGACCCCGTGGCCGGTGATGTCGGCGACGACAGGGGCGAAGATCGCCATGAGGATGATCAGCAGGATGACCACCGCAGAGGCGATGGCGGCCCGGTCCTTGCGCAGGCGGCTCCACGCCAGCTGCCAGGTGCTTCGACCCTGGATGGAGACCGCGGCCGGCGCGACCTCCGGGGGACCCTCGAGTACCAGTTCCGCCGGCGTGGACGGCGGCGAGCCGGGCATCGTCATTCGTGACTCCCATCCGTCGGAGCCCCGAGACCGACGACCACGTCGCCGGTACCCGCCTCGGGCTCCACCACTCTTCTTTCCGCTGACAGTGCGGGCCGGGCATCGGCCAGGTTCTCTCCGTCGGCCACCGGGAAGTGGCAGGCCGTCAGGTGATCAGGACCGTCGCCGAGTCGGGCGACGAGCTGCGGCTCCTCCTCCGCGCAGCGGGCCTGGGCCTTCGGGCAGCGGGGATGGAAACGGCACGCGCTCGGGGGGTGGATGGGCGACGGGACGTCGCCGGCCAGCACGATCTTCTCCCGCTCCTTCATGGCCCTCGGATCGGGAAGGGGGATGGCCGACAGCAGGGCGTTGGCGTAGGGGTGACGGGCCCGCTGGTAGACCTCCTCCGAGGGTCCGGCCTCCGACACCTTGCCCAGGTACATGAGCAACAGCCGGTCGCTGACGTGGCGGACCACGGACAGGTCGTGGGAGATGAAGATGTAGGTCAGCCCGAGCTGCTTCTGCAGGTCCGAGAGCAGATTGAGGACCTGGGCCTGTATCGACACGTCGAGGGCCGACACCGGCTCGTCGCAGAGGACGACCTTGGGCCTGAGAGCCAGAGCCCGGGCCACCCCGATGCGCTGGCGCTGGCCCCCGGAGAACTCCGCCGGGAAGCGGTTGTAGTGCTCGGGGTTGAGGCCCACGAGCTCCATCATCTCCTGGACCTTCCGCTTGCGCTCCTGCCCGCTGGCTATGCCGTGGATGGCAAAGGGGTCACCGATGATCGAGCCGACCCGGCGCTTGGGGTTGAGCGAGCCGTAGGGATCCTGGAAGATCACCTGCATCTCCCGGCGCACCTTCCCCAGCTGGCGGGGCTTGAGCCGGGAGATGTCCTGGCCTTCGAACTCCACGCTTCCCGACGTCAGGTCGAAAAGCCGGGCCAGGCAGCGGGCCAGCGTGGACTTGCCGCAGCCCGTCTCGCCGACCAGGCCCACGGTCTCGCCACGGCGCACCTCGAGGCTCACACCGTCGACTGCGTGGACGACGTCGCGGTTGCGGCGCAGGCCCGAGGACTGGACCGGGAAGTGCTTGACGACGTCGGTGGCCCGCAGTATCACCTCGCCGCTCATCGGGCCACCGTCTCTCCGATGACCCGTGCCCTCGCCTCATCCCGTTCCGGGCCGGTGTGGGGCAACCAGCAGCGGGAGAGATGGGTAGGGAAGCCCTCCACCGGGGTCAGGTCCGGGTCCTCCTGCCGGCAGCGGGCCATCACATATGGGCAGCGGGGGCTGAACTTGCACCCGTCCGGCAGCCGGATGAGGCTCGGGGGCTGCCCGCTGATGGGCTGGAGGCGCTCGCGGGCCCCGCCGTAGGTGGGCAACGAGCGCAGGAGACCCTCGGTGTAGGGGTTGTGCTGCCGGTAGAACAGCCGGTCCCGGTCGGCCGCCTCCATGATCGCTCCGGCGTACATGACGACCACGTCGTCGGCGACCTCGGCGATCACCCCCAGATCGTGGGTGATGATGATGAGCGCCGTCCCGAACTCCTCCTGGAGCCGCTGCATGACCCGCAGGACCTGGGCCTGCACGGTGACATCGAGGGCGGTGGTCGGCTCGTCGGCGATGAGGAGGGAGGGGCTGAGCGCCATGGCCATGGCGATCATGGCCCGCTGGCGCATCCCGCCCGAGAACTGGTGGGGGAAGTCGTCCACCCGCACATCAGGCCTGGGTATCCCGACCATGCCCAGGAGGTCGACGGCCCGGGCCCTGGCCGCCTTCTTCGACATGTGGGGCTGGTGGGCCCTGATCATCTCCATGATCTGCCACCCCACCCGGTAGTAGGGGTGGAGGCTCGACAGGGGATCCTGGAAGATCATCCCGATCTGCGCCCCCCTGACCTGCTCCAGGTCGCGCCGCGACATCTTGAGCAGGTCCCGGCCCTGGAAGGTGGCCTCGCCGGTCACCTCCGCGCCGCGGGTGAGGCCCATGATCGTCTGGGTGGAGACGCTCTTGCCCGAGCCCGACTCGCCGACGATGCCCAGGGTCTTGCCCTTCTCGACCGAGAAGGAGACGCCTCTGACGGCGCTCACCACACCGTCATCGGTTGGGAATGAAACGTGGAGGTCCTTGACCTCTAGTAGCGACATGTCGGCGTCTTACCTAGTCTCCCGGGCTCGGAGCCCGGGTCTGCTGCTAAATCGGTGGGAGATGTGTGGCGGCCCGACGAGAAGTTCGTCGGGCCGCCACTTCACTTACTGGCTCGGGCCTTCAGTCTGGCCTAGCTGGAGAGCCAAACGTTGGCCAGGTTGCAGTTCTGCAGAGGCTGGATCATCACGCAGTTGTGAACCTGCGAGCCGGTGATCGAGCCCTCGTTCGGGTCCGAGATCGGGTAGACGGCGGCCTGCGCCATCACCTGCTGGTCGGCCTGGTGCCAGAGAGTGGCGGCCTCCGACGAGGTGCTCGCAGCCTCGGCCTGAGCGATCAGGGAGTTGACCTTCGGGTCGTTGAAGAACCCGTAGTTGCTGGAGTTCGGCGGCAGGTTGTTGCCGTTGAACAGCGGCTCGAACCAGGACTTGGCGCCGGTCGGGAACCAGTCCGGACCCCAGCCGACCTCGGCGATGTCCCAGGCGCCCTGCTTGGCGGGGGTACCGGGGTTGAGGTACTTGCCGTACACCGTGCCGGTGGGCAGACCGAGGGGCTTCAGCGTGATCCCGATCTGCGACAGCTGGGCCTGCAGCGTCTGGAAGTCCTTGTCCTCGGCCGGGCTCTTCCGGTAGAGCATGGTGAGGGTCATGTTCGACACACCAGCCTGCTTCAGCAGGGACTTGGCCTTGGCCACGTCGTAGGGATACGGGTCGAAGTTGGGGCTGGACCCGTCGGTGCCGGGAGCGATGACGTGGGTCAGGGGCACCTCGATCGTCGGGCCACCGCCGTCCTGCAGCAGCTGGCCGCGGTTGATGGCGTAGGAGATGGCCTGGCGGACCAGCGGGTTGGACAGCGCCTTGTTGTTGTTGGGCGAGACGGTGTTGAACACCAGCCACGGGTTGGCCGCGGCCTCGGTCAGCAACTGGAAGCGGGGGTCCTTGTTGGCGATCAGCCCGGGGATGTCCGAGGGCGGAACGTGGACGTCCCACATCATGTCGGCCTGCGGGGAGTTCGTGAGGATCTGCTGGTAGATACCGGCCGAGTTGCCGGTCTCAGACACATCGATCTCGTTGACGTACGCATGGTCGACGGGGTCCGACGCCTGGGTCCACGCCGGGTTGCGGGTGAAGACGATCGACTTGCCCGGGCTGTAGGACTGGATCTTGTACGGCCCGTCGGACATGACGGTCTTCCAGGCGTTGGCGCTGGCCGGCACGCTCTGCAGGCTCTCCACCGGGGCCGGGTTGAACGGGGGCAGAGAGAGAATGCCCGGGAAGTAGTTCGCCGGCTTGGTGAGGGTGAACACGACGGTCAGGGGATCGCTCGGATCGACCTGGACACCGGAGATGTTGTTGTTGTTGATGTAGTTCGCCATGGCGGTGGCGTCGGTCGACGACACCTTGGAGAACCCGGTGCAGAACGTCGAGTAACCGGCGAGCACGTCAGCGAAGTCCGGGCTACCACCGAAGGGGGTGTTGGGGTTGCAGCTGCGCTTCACGCCCCGCACCACATCGGCGGCGGTGACCTGGCGGGGCGGGGTCGTGTCCCACATGGCGCCCTTGCGGATGGTCACCGAGTACTTCAGCCCGTTGTCCGAGACCTTCGGAGCGGCGGTGGCGATGTCCGGCACCAGGGTGAAGGTCTTGCACATCTGGCTCGGATAGGTGTACAGCGGACGGTTGTAGAGGTCGTAGGCCAGGTAGTCGAGGGTGTAGTACCCGATGTTGATATCGAGCGCCTCGTCGACGTCGCCCTGGCCGAGGACCGTCAGGGTGCCACCCGACTTGGGGGTGCCACTGCTGTTGGAGTTGTAGATCTGGTTGGGCGGATCTCCGGGGCAGCTGGTGGTGCTGCCGGTCGTCCCCCCTCCTGAGCCTCCGTTACCGGAGGCGGCGGGCTTGCTGCTGCTGCCACATGCGCTGAGCGCTATGGCCAGCGATCCCACTGCGGCGGCAACCTGTATGGGCTTCCGCTTGTACCAGTGCAC
>JAKAXN010000274.1 GCA_021816565.1 Actinomycetes bacterium | reverse complement strand
CAAGGGCACCGCCCTGCTCGGGGTGAAGGCCGTCCTGGCCGAGAGCTTCGAGCGCATCCACCGCTCGAACCTGGTCGGCATGGGCATCCTGCCGCTGCAGTTCAGCGACGGGCAGACCGCCGAGTCGCTCGGCCTCACCGGCGAGGAGGTCTTCGACATCACCGGCCTGGAGGGCCTGGCCGACGGAGCGGCCCTGCCCCGCCGCCTGTCGGTGCGCGCCGCTCGCGACGGCGCCGACCCGGTGCAGTTCGACGTCACCCTGCGCATCGACACCCCGAAAGAGGCGGAGTACTACCGCCACGGGGGCATCCTGCTCTACGTGCTGCGCCAGCTGCGCAACGCCTGACCCAGCCGGCCTGCGCCAGCCGGCCGCTCGTCAGAGCGACGGCTGGTGCAGGCCGTGGCCCGGTTCGAGGTTGGCGGCCACCACCCGGTCCAGCACCTCGAGCAGGGCCCGGGCGGGGGCGCTGGGCCGGCCCCGGCGCCGCAGGGCCAACCCGACGGTCCGGCGGGGGAGCCCGCTGACCCGGATCTGGTGCACCCCCCGTCCCTCGGCCGCCCCGGTGGCCGGCAGGATGGCCGGCCCGTAGCCCCGTAACGTCAGCGAGGCGATCAGCCGGACCCCGTCGAGCTCCGCCCGCGGGACGAGCGTCACCCCGGCGGCCTGGCCGGCCTGGTCGATCTCCTTCCGGAAGCTGGTTCCCGGTGCCGGCAGCAGCAGGTCGAGACCGCCCAGCTGGCCCATGGTGACGCTGTCGCGACCGGCCAGGTGGTGGCCGTCGGGCACCACCAGCACCAGGTCCTCGTCGAAGAGGGGTCGCACCGCCAGGTCGGGGCTGCTCTGGGGCAGGTTCACCACCGCCGCGTCTATCGAGCCGGCGACCAGCAGCGGCTCCAGGGTGGCCGAGGTGCCGTCGCCGATCAGCAGCCGCACCTTCGGATGCACCACGGCCATGCGCTCGAGCAGCAGAGGGGCCAGCCACCGGGCGGTGGTACCGATCATGCCGATACGGGCGGTGCCGGTGATCTCGTGGCGGAACGCCGCCACATCGGCCACCGCCGCCTCCAGCTCGGCGGAGACCCGCCGGGCCCTCTCGAGCACCGCCAGCCCCTCCTCTGTGAGCCGGCCGGCGTGGCGGTCAACCAGCTGCACCCCGAGCTCCCGCTCCAACCGGGCGATGTGGCTCGAGACGTTGGACTGCACCGTGTGGAGGGCGGCGGCCGCTGCCGAGAAGCTGCCGTGGTCGGCGATGGCGATCAGTGCCTGCAGTTGCCGGAGTTCCATGGGCCTTCCATCGGAGACAGGAGAGTCATCTCTAGAATAGATGACTCATATCGCAAATAACTGCTGGATCGATGAAATCGGCCGGCCGATGGTATATTTGCAAGTGCCCGCTGCGCTAAGTCCCCCCTCTGCGTAGCGGTTGAATCCGAAGGCCCGGCCACCCCCCCCGGCCGGGCCTTCGACGCGTCCGGGGCCCGGCTGGCCGAAGAGCGTCGCGGAAGGCAGTAGCTTTCTCGGGGTCATGGCCCGATCCGCTGCCATCTTCGATCTGGACCGGACCCTGCTGCGCACGTCGAGCACTCCGGCCATCAACTCGGCCCTGTTCGAGGCCGGCCTGGTGGGCCGCGAGAGTGTGCCCGGCCAGTCCCTGGTCCTCGGCTTCTACGACGCGTTCGGCGAGACCGTGCCGTCGATGGCCCTGGCCCGGGTCGCGGCCTGGGCGTCGCGGGGCTGGCCGGTGGCCCAGGTGGACCTGGCCGCCAAGCGGGCGGCGGAGCGACTCGAGGCCCTCGCCCTGCCCTACGTCCGGCCCCTCCTGGACAAGCACCGCGGCGCCGGCCGGCACCTGGTCCTGGCCACCACCACCCCCGAGCACCTGGTCACCCCCTTCGCCGAACGCATGGGGTTCGACACCGTCATCGCCACCCGGTACGCAACCGAGACCGACGACGGCGGCATCGAGCGCTACAACGGCCATCTGGCCGGACCGTTCGTGTGGGCCATCGGCAAGCTGGGGGCGGTCCGGGAGTGGGCCCGCTCGGCCGGAGTGGACCTGCGCCGCAGCGCCGCCTACTCGGACAGCTTCTACGACCTGCCGCTCTTGAGTGCCGTGGGCGAACCCACGGCGGTCAATCCCGATATCCGCCTCCAGGCGGTGGCCGCCCTCCGGCGGTGGCCGGTGGTCCACCTGGACAGCCCCTCGGGGGTGCCCAAGGTGCTCGGCATGGAACCGCTCGACGTGCTGCGCCTCACCATGCAGCAGGTCTCGGTGCCGCTGGCCCGCTTCGACATCCAGGGCACCGGGAACATTCCCCGCCAGGGACCGGCCATCGTCGCGGCCAACCACCGCAGCTACTTCGACCCCGTCGCCTACGGCCTGGCGGTGTTCGAGGGGGGCCGCAACCCCCGCGGCCTGGCCAAGAAGGAGCTGTTCGACGCCCCGGTGATCGGCTCGATGATCAGGGCGGCCGGGGCCATATGCGTGGACCGCAAGGTCTCCGGTCGGGCCGCTTTCCGGGAGGCCGAGGAGGCGCTGCGGGCCGGTGAGCTGCTCATCATCGCCCCGCAGGGCACCATTCCGAGAGGAATGGACTTCTTCGACCCGGTGCTGCAGGGCAAGACCGGCGCCGCCCGGCTGGCCGCGGTGACCGGCGCCCCGGTAATTCCGCTCGGGGTATGGGGTACAGAGCAGGTGTGGCCCCGCTCCTCCCGTCTGCCGAAGGTGACCAAGCTGGTACGACCCCCCAAGGTCCGGGTCCGGGTCGGGCCCCCCGTGGAGGGTCTGACCGGGGAGGATTTCGAGGCCGACACCGAGCGGATCATGGCCGCCATCGTCGACCTGCTGCCGGCCGAGGCCCGGCTGCGGCGGGTGCCGACCCCCGAGGAGCTGGCCCGCACCCTGCCCCCCGGATCCCATGACGGACGAGACGACTGACCGCACCGAGCTGATCCCCGGTCCGACCCCGACGGTGGCGTTCCCGGGACCCGCGGATACCCCCCGCCCGGGTGGTTCGTGGGTGGCCGGGCCGCCCCCACCGCCTCCTGGCCGGGACCCGGCCATCCCGGTGCGCGACGCCCCGCCCGGGCCCGACCCTCGCCTGGCCGCTCCGGCGCGGGTGGGCCGTACCGCTTCGGACCTGCGGCGCCTCGGCCGGGAGCCGGTGGGGGTCCTCGGTGGGGCTGCCATCCTGGTGGCCTACGCCGCCGCCTGGGTGGACTCGCTGCTGGCCGCCGTCCGCCACGCCCCCGGGCTGAGCGCCCAGCAGCGCCTGTTGGATCTGCTTGGTCCGGGATCGGTCGAGTGGGGGGTCTTCCTGCTGGTGGCCCTAAGCCTGACCGGCGCCGCCGCTCAGGGCCTGCGGGGTCCTGAGCGGAGCCGTCTGCGCCGCGCCGTGGCCAGGGGACTGCTGGTGGCCGCGGCCAGCGCGGCGGCCGCTGGGGCGCTGGGCACGCTGGTCGAGTTGGCCAACTTCGGCCACGGTGTCGACGCCGCTTTCGCCGGCGTGGTCGCCCGCCTGGCCGCGGTGGCTGTGGCGGGGGCCGCTACCTGGTGGGCCTGGTCGGCCCGGGCCGAGCCGCCCGGCTGATCCGGTCCGGCCGCTTCAGCGGGGCCAGCGCCCGGACCGGCGCTGGCGCCGGCCCGACCCGGACCGCTCCCCGAGTGCCCAGGCCCGCCGCCACTCCGCAGCGTCGGGGCCGGTCAGCGGGGGAGTGGTGCCGGCCGCGGCCCGCCGGCGGGCGGTGTACCAGTCCGAGCCGAGCTCGTCGGCCAAGGCGGCGATGTCGCGCTCGAGCCGGGCGGCCAGGGCCCTCGGGTCGTCACCGGGGGCCGGCCTGAGGGGCCGGCCGAAGGTCACGGAGGTGCGCCCGGGGCGGATCTGACGGGACCCCTTGGCGAGTATCCGCCCGGTCCCCTCCACGTGAACCGGCACGATGGGCCGGCCGGAGCGCACGGCCATCCACCCGGCTCCGGCCCGGTGGGGCTGGGCCCATCCGTCCGGGCTGCGCCCCCCCTCCGGGAAGATCAGCATGCTCCAGCCGTCGGAGAGCAGCTCCGAGACCCGCTGGGCCGACGTGCGCGACACCTTCTGGCGCTCGATGGGCACCGCGTTCAGGAGCAGGGCGAAGGTGGCGGCCTTCCACCGGGTGTCGAAGAAGTAGTCCGCGGCCCCGGCCACGAACAGGTCCCGGCGCCACCGCGGCGGGATGACCGACACCAGCAGGGGGGCGTCGAGGTGGCTGGCGTGGTTGGCGGCGAAGATGACCGGCTCGTCCAGATGGGCGATGCGGTCCAGACCCCGCACCTGCGGGGCGGCCAGGGCCCGCACCACCGGCGCCGAGATCAGCTCCTGGACCACGGCCCGTCCGAACCGGGCGGCCGGCTCGCGGGCCCAGTCGCTGTCGTAGTCGACGCCGAGGGTCTTCTCGACCGGCGGGCGGCCGATCGTCGTCGGCCAGGTCGGCGGGGCCATCGGGAAGGCGCCCGGCCGCCGGAGGCGGCCCCTGACTCCGTTCACCGCAGCCCGCAGCGCCCCCGGGCTGACGGGCAGGCGGTGGCGGGGCTCGACCCCACCGGGGCGGGCCGGCTGGCGGAAACGGGCCGGTTCGGGCATGGTCAGTGGACGTCCGCGATCATGATCGGCGGGCAGTGCAGGTGGGTGATGGTGGCGTCTCGGCCCACCACGTCGCTGGCCATCTCCAGGGCGTCGTTCAAGGTGCTGGCCGGGGAGAAGCCCATGCGACGGACCGCCCGGGGCTCGCCACCCACGATTATCACCCGGCCCAGATGCTGCAGGGCGTGGGCGCCCCAGTACCACATGTAGAACGGGTGCACCCCGTGGTAGGCGTGGCTGGTCCGGTACAGGTGCCGGTACCACTCGTCGGTGGCGAAGCGCTCCTCGTAGTTCTTCTCGATCTCCACCGGGTCGGTGGTGTCGGCCAGGACCTCCTCGAAGAAGTCGATGTAGGAGGGGTGGTGCACCGGGTGGAACGCCCACGGCGTGGGGTGGGAGAGGATGGCCACCCCTCCCTCCCGGACCACCGGCTGGCCCCGGTACAGGTTGAACAGGTACCCGAGTCCCATGCACATGACCAGGATCGGGTTCATGATCGAGTTGACGTTGTAGGGGCACAGATGAGGCAGGCCGAACACCGCTATGTCGCTCTGGCCCTCCACGTCGACGAGCTGCTGGCGGTACACCATCTCGGTGGTGGCCCGGTGGACCGCCTCCACCTCGCCGGCGTGCACCGAGGTCATGGCGTGGGGGGCCTTGATCGACTGGAAGATGCCCCGGGCCACGCGTGGCGGGGCCACGGACAGGCTCTTGGTGGTGGCCAGGTAGGCGGCCCGGTCCCGTCCCGACCATTCCCACTCCCGCTTCTGCAGGAAGGCCATCTGCTCGGGGAAGGTGTCGTTGTTGAGGGTGGTCTCGATCTGGAAGATCTTGACCCCCGACGCGGCGATCAGCCGACCCATCCGCCAGTTGGAGGAGTGCAGCTCGGAGTGCTCCTGATCCATGAAGGAGCGGCTGTGGCGCATGGTGCGCACATTGTGGTGGTGGCGCAGGCTGCGGTAGCTGGCCAGGCCGGTCGCCACGCTCTTGTGGCCCCCGTCCATGGCCACCAGGTTGATGTTGACATAGACGAGCAGGTCGGACTCGGCGGCCCGCTTGTTGATCTCGACGTCCTCCCCGTGGTCGGTCACCCCGAGGTGCACCAGGCCTTCGGGGTCCTCGGCGTCGTGCTGGAGCAGCCGGCCGGAGGGGGCGAAGGCGTCGTATACCCGGTCGCCGATGGCGTGGCGCAGCTCCGCCTCGGTCATGCGCCGGTGCAGGGCCAGGGCGCAGATGAGCACCACGTCGTCGACGCCGGCCTCGGCCGCCAGGTCCAGCACCGCCTCCATCACCCGCTGGCGGTTGTCCGGGCGGCGCATCGGCGGGAGGGGGAGGGAGATGTCGTCGAAGGCGATGGTGAGCCGCATGCCCGGGAAGAGGAGTTCCGGCAGCGGCTTGGAGTCCCCGAGCGGATGGAGCAGGGCGTGGCGGATCGCCTCGTCGGGATCCTCCAGAGCCTCCATGGGTTCGGGGGCGTAGATGACCCTGGAGCGGCCGGCGGGCAGGCGCTCCAGGCGGAAGCCCTCGCCGTGCCAGGTCAGGATCGGCGGGGTGGAACGGTCCACTTCGAGAACGAATCCGGGACGGGCCATGGGTGTCGCTGCTACCTATCTTCTCTTCTCGTTGCGGAGGTCGAACACGATCTTGGCGGCGCCCCGCCGGCCGGCCGAGGAGGCGTGCT
>JAKAXN010000273.1 GCA_021816565.1 Actinomycetes bacterium | reverse complement strand
GTGGCCGACCGCTACAGCCGGGGTTGGGGGCACCTGACCACCCGCCAGAACGTGCAGTTCCATTTCGTGCAGCTGGAACGGGTACCGGAGCTGCTCAGGGACCTGGCGTCGGTGGGCCTCACCACCCGCGAGGCCTGCGGCGACACCGTGCGCAACGTGATGGGCTGCCACCTGGCCGGGGCCTGCCCCTTCGAGGTGCTCGACATCAGCCCGTGGGCCGAGGCCACCTTCCGCTACTTCCTGCACCACCCCTACGCCCAGCGGCTGCCCCGCAAGTTCAAGATCAACTTCTCGGGCTGCGTCACCGACTGCGGCCAGGCCATGTTCAACGACGTCGGCGTGGTGGCCGTCAGCCGACCCCGGCCGGACGGGACGGTCGAGCCCGGTTTCCGGGTGTTCGTGGCCGGCGGGCTCGGGGCCAACCCGCACCCGGCGCAGGCCCTGGAGGACTTCACCACCCGGGAGGACCTGCTGCCCACCATCGAAGCGGTGCTGCGCACCTTCGACCACTTCGGCAACCGCTACAACAAGCTGCGGGCCCGCCTCAAGTGGGTCGTGGACGAGATCGGCATCGACGAGCTGCGCCGGCGCATCCTGCGGGAACGCCAGCTTCTCCTGGCCAGCTCCAGCTGGCCCGGTGGCATACCCGCCATCGTGGAGGAGCTGGGCGACGAGCCGGCGGGTCTCGACGCCCGGGTGGAGCCGACTCCCGTGGGCACCCCGGTCACGCTCAACCTCACCCCCCGGGTGGAACCGGACCCCTACACCCGGTGGGAGTCCACCAACGTGGTGGTCGGGGCGGCCAAGGGGACGGTCTCGGCCATCGCCTACGCCCGCCTGGGCGACATCACGAGCAGCCAGTTCCGGGCCCTGGCCGCCATCGTGCGCGACCTCGGCCTGACCCTGCGGGTCACCAACCGCCAGAACCTGGCGTTCCGGGGCTTGCAGTCCGACCAGCTGCCGCACCTCTATGACCGCCTGCGTGCCATCGGCATGTCCGAGCCCGGCGCGGAACTGGCCCGCGACGTGGTGTCGTGCCCCGGTGCCGACACCTGCAACCTGGCCGTCACCCAGAGCCGGGGCCTGGCCGACGACATCGGGCGGGCGCTCGAGGAGGCCGGCCTCGGGGACGTGGGGGGCGTGCGCATCAACATCTCGGGTTGCACCAACAGCTGCGGGCAGCACCACATAGCCGACATCGGCTTCCACGGCGCCGAGCGGCGGGCCCACGGCCGGCCGGCACCGGGCTACCAGATGCTCCTCGGCGGCCACGTCGGCGACACCGAGATCGAGTTCGGCCAGCGGGCCCTGCGCCTGCCGGCCCGGGCCGCCGCCGAGGCCGCGGTGCGGGTGGTGGGTCGCTTCGCCGAGGAGCGCGACGCCGGCGAGACCTTCGCCGGCTGGCTGGAGAGGCTCGGCGGAGCGAAGGTGGTCGCCGCCGACCTGAAAGACCTGGACGAGTGGCCCGACCCCGAGGACCGCCCGGAGTTCTACGTCGACTTCGGCGAGACCGGGCCCTACAGCGCCGACGTCGGCCAGGGCGAGTGCGCGGCCGGGTGACCGGCAGAAAGGAGAAAGTGGCGTGACCTCGCTGCTCGAAGCCGCAACGCTCCTCCACTCCCCCGACCTGTCCGACGCCCGGTTGGCCGAGGTGAACCGTCGATTCGAGACCGCCCCGGCCGGTGCGGTCATCGAGTGGGCGGTGGAGCAGTTCCACCCGTTCATGTGCCTGGCCGCCTCGATGACCGACGCCGTCCTCATAGACCTGGCGGTGGCGGTGGAGCCGTCCATCGAGGTGGTCTTCATCGACACCGGCTACCACTTCCCCGAGACGCTGGAGACGGTGGAGCGGGTCCGGCGCCGCTACGGGCTGAACCTGCGGGTGCTGACGGTGGCTCCCCAGCCGGTGGAGCTGTGGAGGTCGGACCCGGCGAACTGCTGCTCGGCCGCCAAGGTGGAGCAGATGGACCGGGCCCTGCTGGGCAAGCTGGCCTGGATGAGCGGGCTGCGGCGGGCGGAGGCTCCCACCCGGGCCAAGGCTCCGATAGTGGCCCGCGACCTGAGGGGCCTGGTGAAGGTCAACCCGATCGCCACTTGGACCGATCAAGACGTAAGTGGCTACATCGCCGATCACGACATCCCGGTCAACCCGCTGCTGGGCCGGGGGTATCCCTCGATCGGCTGCCAACCCTGCACCAGGCCGGTCTCCGAGGGATCCGATCCCCGCTCCGGCCGGTGGTCGGGCACCGACAAGACGGAGTGCGGCCTCCACCTCTGAGCGGGGGCGCCCGAACCAGCGGAGCTCGCCCAGCCGGCCAATCACTCCAATGCCCCCAACGGGGCCTCTGGTACCTTTGGCCCAGGAGCCGCGTTGGTGGAACGGGCGGAAGGTCTCCCCGTGCGATCGTCGAAAACTCAAGGGTTGCTGTTGGTAGTGCCTTCTGCTCGCCGGGCGGCTGCCGCGCTGTGCGCGCTCGCCCTCAGCTCCACCTGGGCGGCCCTGGTGGGGGCGGGACCGGTCGCGGCCCAGACCACCTCCTCGACCACCCCGACAACCACGGCGCTGCTCCCCCTGCCCTCCACCACGACCACCACCGCCCCGCCGGCCAGGACGCCTCCATCCACGGCGCCGCCCACCACCGCAGCGCCCACCACCACTGCTCCGGCCAAGGGGCCTACCACCACCCGGGTGGCCCCCTCGGCGTCCACCACCCCCGGCGGGAAGGTGCCGGCGGTGCCCACCGGCGGCCCGCCCACCACGACAGCCGCACCGGGAGCCCCAGCGGCTCCGCCCCCCGACCCCGGACCCATCCTCACCCAGGTGGACTCCGATCTGGCCCAGCTGAACGCCATCGACGATTACAAGCCGGCCCAGGCGCTCGTCGCTGATGCCCAGGCCCAGGTGACTGCCGCCGGCGCCACCCTGCAGTCGGCCCGCCAGGCCCTCGACTCGGCCCAGGCGACCCAGGCCCGGGCCGGTGACGCCAAGACCCTGGCCGACGCCAAGCTGCGGTCCATGGCCCTGGCCGCCTACATCGGCGTGGGCTACACCACCCCCGGCTCGGGCGCCCCACCGAACGGCAACGGCACCGCCGGTCCCGGCACGGTCAGCACCCCGGGCGGGCTGACCGGGGTCGAGGCGCTCGACGCCAAGGAGATGCTGGTCCTGGTGGGCGAGCGGGCCCGGCGCAACTATGACCAGGCGAAGGCCTATGTGGCCGACGCGGGCCGGACGGTGGCAGCCGCCACCGCGGCCTACAAGAAGGCCCAGGCCGGCGTCGGGGCGGCGGAAGGGGCCCTCCTCAGCGCCCAGCAGACCCTCAAACAGGTGACCACAGCGGCCGTCACCCCGGGAGCGGCGGCGGCTACTGCGCTTCCCAACCTGGCGTCGCTGACACCGTCGGGGCCGCCGGCGGCCGGTCAGGCGGCGACCGGCACCAGGCAGGCCATAGAGGCGGCGGCCACGAACCGGGCCGGTTCGGGCCCGACCTCACCGGCCATCCTGGGGCCTGCGGCGCTGACCGGGTCGGACCTGGCCGCCTGGTTCGCCAGCACCGGCCGCCAGGCTAACGCCACCGTACCCATCGCCCAGCTGGCCCAGGACTACCAGGACTGGGGTCAGAAGACCGGAGTCCGCTACGACGTGGCGTTCGCCCAGTCGGTGGTAGAGACGGGCTTCTTCTCCTTCCCCGCCGGCGGGCAGCTCACGGCCAAGGACAACAACTTCGCCGGTATCGGGGCCTGCGACACCTGCGCCCACGGATGGAGCTTCCCCGACGCCAGCACCGGGGTGGGTGCCCAGCTGGAGCTGCTCTACGAGTACGCCAGCAGCAAGGGCCTCCCCAAAGGCCTCCCGAACGTCATCGGGGCGGGAGGTCCGGGCGGGTGCTGCCAGACCTGGACGCAGCTGGCCGGGGTCTGGGCGTCGAGCACCGTCTACGGCATCTCCATCATGACCGTCTACCACCAGATGCTGAGCTGGCTCATACCCCAACGCCAGATCGCCGCCGGGCTGGTCGCGGCCAAGTCGCCGGCCGCCCAGGGACCGGAACTGGCCCCCCTCCCGGGGGCCAAGCCAGCCACCGGTTCGACCCCGACCCGGGCCGCCGCGGCCAAGGTCTCGGCGGCCGCCCGCAGGAGCTAGTAGGCCCGCGGCACCTGGGAGATCCGGGCCAGCACCCAGTCGTAGGCGCCGGAGCTGACCGGGGCCTTGCAGTAGCGGCACTCCCCGGACAGGTCCAGGTCGAGCGGCGCCCCGCAGTTGGGGCACTTCTGGGTCATGGTCCCCCCGGCAGCCGGCGTCTGGGCCGCCGACGACCGCTGGAAGGTCCAGTCCTCCATCCACTGCTCCACCCGGCGGTCCCCCCGTACCACCTTCTCCGAGCGGTCGTCGATGTCGTAGTCGGCGCAGGCAGCCAGCACCCTCACGGTGACGGTGTCGTAGTTGGCGTCGGTGTGGGCGGCGATGACCGTGAGGCTGCCGACGGAGAGATCCTCGAGGACGTTGCGCTTGTGACCATCTATGTAGCCCTGGATCTGCACCCGGTGCTGCTGCCACAGACCGTCGGCCATCACCTGGCGGCTCATCTCCGGCTTGCGTTGGGTCCAGGCCTCCTGGACCACGAAGAACGTCCGCTGCACCTGCTCGAGGAAGACCTCCCGGTTGAACCCGGGATCGCGACCGGAGATGGCCGCCAGACCGGCCTCGGAACCTTCGGGCCCGGTGCTGGGCGGTGGTTCGCTCCCGGGGAAGAGGTCCCCCCGCACCGTGCTGATCGCCGGCTGGTCGGAATGGGACCATTCGCCGGTCCCCGGAGAGGGTGGGGCGCCCACGCTGTCGCTCATCTCCCAGCCGCCGGAGGGCCGGCGGCGGCGCCGGAACACGCTGAACATGGTTAGCACCACCAGGATCACGATTATCAGGACCACTACCCCGCCGATACCGCCCCCGCCGCCGGAGCCGCCGCCCCCGAAGAAGAAGAAGCCCCCGCCGCCGCCTCCACCGAAGCCACCCCCGCCGCCGCTGCTCCGACCGATACCTCCGCCGCCGAAGCTGTGACCCCCGCCGGCCCGGGCGACCAGGCCGGCGAGTTCGGGCATCATCGGGGCGGCCCCCCGTCGCTCACGCCTGGCCACCCTCCGGAGCGGAGCCGCCGCCGGCGCCGTCGGCCCCGGTGCCGCACGACGGGCAGAACCGGGCGCCGGGGGCCAGCTCCGTCCCGCACTGGGAGCAGTGGGCCGCAGGGGCGGCCAGGGCGGTGCCGCACGAGGAGCAGAATCGGGCGCCCGGAGGGTTGTCGGCCGCGCAGCTCGGGCACTTGACCGAGGCCGGGACCAGGGAGGCCCCGCACGAGGAGCAGAACCGGGCTCCGGGCGGGTTGTCGGCGGAGCAACCGGGGCACTTGACGGCGGCCGTCACCTGCGACTGGGCGGCGTAGCCGGGGCCGCCACCGGCGAACCCGGGGCCGGCCGGCGGCTGCGGACCGGACCCGGCCGGGGCCGCGGCCTGCCCCCCGAGACCGAGCCCGGCGGCCAGGAACGCCCCACCGGTGGCCCCGCCACCCTTGGCCATGCCCTGGCCGGCGCCGAGGGCCATCTCCCCCTGGGCGTACTGCTGGAAGCCGCCGGCCAGCCGGGAGTACGCCGTGTCCTTGGCCAGGGTCTTCAGCTGGGCCTCGTCCTCGGGGGAGAGGTTGACGTCGAAGTTCCCCATGCGGATGATCTCGACCCCGTATGAGGCGAGCTGCTCGTTGCCGGCGGCCACCACCTCCTTCTCGATGTCGGGGGTGTAGGCCGACAACCCCAGGATGGGCCAGCCGTTGCGCACGATCTGGACCGTCATGTGGGTGCGCATCACCTTGAGTAGCTGGTCGCTCATCCAGCCGGTGACCGCCTCGTTGTCGGCCACGTTGACGGTGCCGACCAGGTTGGTGATCAGCGCCACCGGGTCCTTGACCTTCATCGAGTAGTCGCCGTAGACCCGCAGCGTGACGATCATCCCGGTCTGGGGGTCCTGCACGTCGTCGATGCGGCCCCCGAAGGTGTTGCCCGGGTACTCCCGGGTGCCGACGAAGTACAGCTCCGCCTTGTAGGCGTTGCCCCCGGTGGCGAAGTCGATCAGCGCGCCGAGCCCGGGCATCTCCTCGGCGTCGATGCGGTGGCGGCCCGGGCCCATGGTCGCCACCACCTGGCCGGTGTTGACGAACAGGGCCATCTCGTCGGCGTTGACGATGGCCCGGGTGTACTTGCGGATGTTGGTGTCGGGCCACTTGAACACGATCTGGTACTTCCGGTCGTCGGGTACC
>JAKAXN010000272.1 GCA_021816565.1 Actinomycetes bacterium | reverse complement strand
GGATCAGAGCGGCGTTGATGTTCGGGTGGGCGGTGAGGGCCTGCTGGAACTCCGTGACCGCCTTGTCCGGCTGCCACGTGCCGGCCGGCTGGGCCACTTCCTGCCACCCGCCGCCGTTGAACTTGGAGGCCAGGACGCCGTCATAGCCCTGGGCGAAGAGGGTGGCGTTGTTGTCGGTGGGGGAGCCCCGCATGACGATCACCTGCGGGTTCTTCACGCCCCAGGAGGCGACGCAGCTGACCAGGCCCTGGCCCATCAGCTGGCCGACCTTCACGTTGTTGAAGCTTATGTAGTAGTTGCGGCTGCCGCCGAGGGTCAGGCGGTCGTAGTCGATGACCGGGACGCCGTGGCTCTTGGCGTAGGACTCGATCTGGGCGCCGACGCCCGAGGTCAGCGGGTCGATCACCAGCACGCTGGCGCCGGCGGTGATGGCCGACTGGGCGTCGGTGAGCTGGGTGCTGCTGCTGCCCTGGGCGTTCTTGACGCTGAACTGGGAGCTGCTGAGCCCGGCGGCCTGGAACGCCTTGGTCAGGTCGGGGGCGTCGAACTCGGTGTAGCGGGCGGAGGTGACGGTGTCGGGGAGGATCACGGCGACGCTGCCCGTACCCTTGGCGGCCACGGACTTGAGCTGGGCCATGGCCGAGAAGTCCCGGGTGAAGGACGACGCGGTCAGGCTGCCACCGCCGGTGCTGCCCCCGGTGGAGGTCGACGACCCTGAATTGGACGACGACACGGTGGTCGGCGACGAGCTGGCGTGGCTGCTGCTCCCGCAGGCCCCGGCGAGCACGCCGGCACTGATGGCGAGCGCCGCGAAGGCGCGCTTGTTTGACACGGGTTGGTGTTCCCCCTTGGTCGATGGCCGGGTCGGACTGCTCCCACCGCAGCCGCTAGTTGCTCCTGTGGAGGCTAAGAAGCCGGTTGTTAACGAGGCGTTAACATTCCGGACACCAGCATAAATAATTCGTGAAAGGGCGTCGGGGGCGGTCCTCCGCTCAATCGGAAGCCAGCCGGTACCCCACCCGGGCCTGGGTCACGATCAGGGCCGGCTCGCCCTCTTTCTCCAGTTTGGCCCGCAGGCGCCGGACGTAGACCCGCAGGTACTCGGTCTCGGTCTCGTAGCCCGGTCCCCACACCCGTCGCAGCAGGTGGGCGTGGCTGAGCACCTTGCCCCGGTTGGTGGCCAGCTCCCGGAGCAGAGCGAACTCCGTGGGTGTCAGGTGGATGGCCTGGCCGTGGCGGGTGACCTGCTGGGCGGCCAGGTCGATGGTCAGCTCGCCGACCGCCAGCGAGGCGTTCGACGCCGCCGGCGGGTCCATGCCCCGGGTGCGCCGCAGGGTCGCCGATATGCGCGCCATCAGCTCCTCGATGCTGAAGGGCTTGGTCATGTAGTCGTCGGCACCGACGTTGAGCACCGCGACCTTGTCCCGCTCGCCGCCGCGGGCGGAGACGACGATCACCCCCACGGTGGACCTCTCCCGGATCAGCCGGCACAGCTCGATGCCGTCCATGTCGGGCAGCATCAGGTCCAGCAGCACGATGTCGGGCTGCTCGGTCTCGAGAAGCTGCAGGGCCCGGCTGCCCTCGCTCGAGACGATGGCGTCGAAACCGCGCACCACCAGGTTCGAGCGGATCAGGTCCACGATGTTGGGGTCGTCCTCGACCACCAGCACGCTCGTCAACGACGCTTCGGAGGTCGAGCTCATCCGTCCGCCGGGGCGTCCCGGGCCACCGGGAGGGTGATGGCACAGCGGGTGCCGGTAGGCGGCCTCTCGATCTCGAAGCGCCCGCCGTGGGCGCTGACTATCCCCTGGGCGATGGACAGCCCGAGGCCCGCGCCTCCCGTCCGGCTCCGCCTCTCCGCCCGCCGACCGAAGGGGCTGCCGATCATCTCCGGGGGCAGACCGACTCCGTCGTCGGTGACCGAGATGCGGACGAAGCCCGGCTCGTCCAACTCGACCGCCGCGACCACCGCCGTCCCGGGGGGGTTGTGGCGCACCGCGTTGTCGAGCAGGTTGACGAGCAGCTGCTCGAGGCGGTCGTGATCGGCCCACACGATGGGGAGATCCGACGGGGTGCGCAGCTCGACACACGCCGCCGCCGGAGCGGGCAGGCAGGCCCGGGCCGCCTCGAGCACCAGGGCCAGGTCGCACCAGTCGGGGTGCAGGCGCAGGATCCCGGTGTCTATGGCCGAGAAGTCGAGCAGGTCGTCGACCAGCCGCCCCAGGCGGGCCGACTCGTCGGCGATGCGCGTCAGGAACCGTTGCTGGGACCCGCCGTCCCAGCTCACGTCCGGCTGCATGAGGCTCGATGCGTAGCCCCTGATGGCGGTCAGGGGGGTGCGCAGCTCGTGCGACAGGAACGACAGGAACTGCCGCTGCAGATCCTGGGAGCTGCGCAGCGCCATGGCCTCGCGCTGGGCCCGCTCGGAAGCCTCGCGCTCGAGGGCCAGGCGCAGCGAGTTGGCCGCGTCCTCTATGAGGGACCGGTAGGACGGGTTGACCGACGGAGTGGCCCACATGACCACCAGGGCGGCCGGGCCGCCCGGCGCCGGGAACTCGAGAGCGGCCCGCCAGCCCGGCCGGTCCGGGTCCACCCGGGGCCGCAACGCCCCGTCGCCGCTGTGCAGCGCCGCACCGGCCGTCTCGACCAGGTCCGGCGATGGCCGGCCCGCGCCGGCCCAGGCCAGCACCCGCAGATCCGGGCCGCCGTCCGGGCCGCCCCCGGCGTCCTCCGGGGGCGCGCTGAGCAGGGCCACCTCGTCGGCGGCCAGCCCCCGGCGCAGGGCGTCGAGGGCGATCTCCAGGCCCGAGTCGATGGGTACCGGCCCGGCCAGCGTCTCGAGCACCTCCCTGACCGTCTCGAGGTCGCGGTTGCGCACCGTCAGCTCGCCCAGCAGGCGGTCCCTCTCCAGGGCCCCGGCCACGTACCCGGAGTACACGTTGGCCAGCGCCATCTCGTCCCTGGTGGGGCAGCCCGGCTGGTCCGACAGCACCGTGAGCACCCCGGTGGTCCCCGAGCCGGTCAGGGGGACGGTCCAGGCGCTGCGCACGCCGCTGATGCGGGCCTCGCGGGCGAAGCGGGCCCAGCCCGGCGAGGTGGTGACGTCCTCCACGACCATCTCCCGCCCGCCGCTCAGGGTCCGACCGATCTGGCCGCCGGCGGCGCCGACCGGGAGGGTCTCCCAAGCCTGGGCCAGGGCCCGGGTCAGGCCGGCGGAGCCGGCCAGCTGCAGCACCGGCCCGCTGCACTCGTGCACGCAGACGGCCCCGGTGCCGAGGGCGGCCCGCAGAGCGGAGAGGATGAGCGACAGACTGGACGAGGGCTCCGCCGAGGCGAGCTGGCCGGCGAGGGAGTTGAGCCGGCTCAGCTGGCTGCGGGCCGAGCCGTCGGCGGGCTGGCCCGACAGGAGGCCGGCCACCTCGTCGGGGTGGGACTCCTCCGGGCGGACCTGGCCCACCACCCGGCCCCGGCGCATGATCAGGATCCGGTCGGCCAGGCGGAACATCTGCTCGATGTCGTGCGAGACGAGCAGCACGGTGGTGCCCTGCACCGGGAGCTTGGCGGCCAGCTCCTCGACCTGCGCCGACTCGTTGACGCCGAGGGCGGCGGTGGGCTCGTCGAGGATCAGAAGCTCGGGACGGTCCCTCATGGCCCGGGCCACGGCCACCAGCTGGCGCTGGCCGCCCGAGAGGTGGCCCACCGCGGTGGCGAGCGGCGGCAGGCGGATGTCCAGCTCGTCGAGGAGCCGCTCGGCCTGGCGGTAGAACCGGCTGCTGGCGAACAGCGACCGGCGCGATTCCCCGCCGAGCAGCAGGTTGGCCGCGATGTCGAGGTTGTCGCAGAGGGCCAGGTCCTGCCACACGACGGCCACCCCGTGGCGGCGGACGGCGGCGGCGTCGGAGTCGACGCGCTCGCCGCCCACGGTGACGGTCCCGGTGTCGGGGCGGATGTCGCCGGCCAGGCAGCGGACCAGGGTCGACTTGCCGGCCCCGTTCTCCCCGGCGAGGGCCACCACCTCGCCGGGGAAGACCTCCAGGTCCACCCGGTCCAGGGCCCGGATGGGGCCGTACTGGACGCTGATGCCGCGGGCCCGCAGCACCGGCGGCGGGCTGCCGGGGCGTGCCTCGGCGGCGGCTAGGACCATGGGCGCATTATCCCTTCCCCCGGCCGGTGAGCGGGCGGCGCCCTACTGCCGCCGTCCGGACATGTCGGCGTTGGGGGCGGCGCGCGACATCAGGTCGGTGACGATCTCGCCCAGCTCGGCCGGGTCCCAGCGCCCGTCCTTGTCGGCGGTGGGGCCCTCGACCCATCCCTCGGCCACGCTCAGGTGTCCGCCCCGGACGTTGAAGACCCGCCCGGTGACCGGCGCCGACTCGGCGCTGCCCAGCCACACCACGATGGGGCTGATGTTGTCGGGGGCGAGCGGGTTGAAGGCACCCTCGGGGACCTCCGCGGCCCGCTGACCCATGCCCAGGTTCTCGGTCATGCGGGTCAGGGCGGCCGGGGCGATGGCGTTGACCGTCACCCCGTAGCGGGCCACCTCCATGGCCGCGATCACCGTGAAGGCGGCGATGCCGGCCTTGGCCGCCCCGTAGTTGGTCTGGCCCACGTTGCCGTATATCCCCGACGGGGAGGTGGTGTTGATGATGCGGGCGTCGTTGGTCCCCCCGGCCTTGGAGCGCTCCCGCCAGTAGTGCAGCGCAGCCGAGCTGGGGGCGAAGGTGCCCCGCAGGTGCACCCGGATCACCGCGTCCCACTCGTCGACGGACATGTTCACGAGCATCCGGTCCCGGAGGATCCCGGCGTTGTTGACCAGCACGTCGAGGCCCCCGAAGGCGTCGACCGCGGCGGCGACCATGCGGGCCGCCCCGTCGGGGTCGGACACGTCGTCGGCATTGGCGATGGCCTGGCCGCCCATGGCCCGGATCGCCTCGACGACCTCACCGGCCGGTCCGGTCGAGCTGCCGGAGCCGTCCATCTCCCCGCCCAGGTCGTTGACCACCACCTTGGCCCCCTGGCGGGCGAACTCCAGGGCGTGCTCGCGCCCGATGCCCCGTCCGGCCCCGGTGATGACGACCACCCGGTCCTCGCAGATACCGACCATGTGAAGCTGCCTCCTCCCCTCGGGGGCCTCCGGCTGTCCCGCCGACCCCTGGCGTGTGCCCCGACACTCTGCCCCATCCGCGGCCCGTGCGCCCGGACCGGCCGTGCGCCGGGGTCGGGAGGCCGCCCACCCCGGTCCGGGGGGCACCTCCGCCGTCGCACCCAGCGGGTACCGTGGATCGGGCGATGTCGATGGATCTGTTCAGCTGGGCCGCCGGTGAGCCTCCCGGCGAGGGCCCGGCCCGGCCCGGCCCGGGGGACCGGGCTGGCGCCCCCCGCCCCCCGCAGACCGACCCCGGGGCCGGCCGCGATGCCGCCCCGGCCCGCAGCGCCCGGCCTGCTCCCGACATCGACCTGCTGGCCGGGCTCAACCCGGCCCAGGCCGCGGCCGTGGCCCACCCCGGGGGCCCACTGCTGGTGGTGGCCGGGGCCGGGTCGGGCAAGACCAGGGTGCTCACCCACCGCATCGCCTGGCTGATCGCCGAGGGGGGCCTCTCGCCGTTCGAGATCCTGGCCATCACCTTCACCAACAAGGCAGCCGGCGAGATGCGCGACCGGGTGGCGTCGCTGGTGGGGCCGGTGGCCAGCCGGATGTGGGTGTCGACCTTCCACTCCGCCTGCGTGCGCATCCTGCGCCGCGACGCCTCCAGGCTCGGCTACCGGTCCAACTTCACCATCTACGACCAGGCCGACGCCGTCCGCCTGGTCGGCTACGTGGTGCGCGATCTGGGCCTGGACTCCAAGAAGTTCCCGCCCCGCAGCATCCACGGCTACATCTCGGCGGCCAAGAACGAGCTGGTCGACTTCGAGACCTACTCCAGCCGGGCCCGCACCCTGATGGAGCGCAAGGTCGGCGACGTCTACCGGGAGTACCAGCACCGCCTGGTGGCGGCCAACGCCATGGACTTCGACGACCTGCTCCTGGTGGCGGTCAACCTGCTCCAGGCCTGCCCCGACGTTCTCGAGCACTACCGCACCCGGTTCCGCCACATCCTGGTCGACGAGTACCAGGACACCAACCGGGCCCAGAACGAGCTGGTGCTGCTCCTGGCCGGCGCCCACCACCAGGTGTCGGTGGTGGGCGACAGCGACCAGTCCGTGTACGGCTGGCGGGGCGCGGACATCCGCAACATCCTCCAGTTCGAGGAGGCCTTCCCCGACGCCACCGTGGTGGTCCTGGAGCAGAACTACCGCTCCACCCAGGTGGTGCTCGACGCGGCCAACGCGGTGA
>JAKAXN010000271.1 GCA_021816565.1 Actinomycetes bacterium | reverse complement strand
CCTCGACGATGGACTCCAGCCGGGCCAGCTTGCCGGACCGGTTGGCCAGCGTGTCCTGGTCGTCGTCCTGGCCGAGGAAAGCGGCCGGGTGGTCGCAGATCTGCTTCAAGGCGGTGATGGCCGCCAGTACCTGGCCCTTGCGCTGCGAGGTGTCGGAGTCCAGGCCGCCGTCGATCAGGCGGTTGACCACCGCCTGGTACAGGCCGATCTGCTCGGGGGTCATGCTGCAGTGGACCAGGCGGTCGACCTTGTCGGGCAGCTCGGCGGCGATCTCCGGCTCGTTCTTGGTGCGCCGGAAGATCAGCAGCCCGTTGAGCGCCCGCAGGGCGTTCTCCTCGCGGCGCGGGTCGGCCGCCGGGGTCGTCGCCGACTGGTCGCTGCCGGCCCGGGACAGGTTCTCTATGAAGGCCGACCGGCCGCCGACCAGCCCGGGGTTGGTCCAGTCCAGGATCGCCCACAGGTCCCCCAGACCGTTCTCCACCGGGGTGCCGGTCAGGGCCAGCCGGGAGTGGGCCGGCAGGCGGCGCAGCTCCCGGGCCGTCTCACTGGTGTGGTTCTTGATCACCTGGGCCTCATCCACCACCACCCGCCGCCAGTTGACGGCGGCCAGGGCGTCGATGTCGCGCACGGCGGTGGCGTAGGTGGTCAGCACCACATCGGCGTTGGCGGCCATCCGGGCGATGGACTCCCCTTCGGCCCGGCCGGGCCCGTGATGGACCGTCACCTTCAGGGTCCGGGTGAAACGGGCGGCCTCGGACGCCCAGTTGCCGAGCACCGCCGGCGGGCAGATGACGAGTGCCGGGCCGTGGCCCTTGTCGATGAGCAGGTGGGCCAGCAGCGTCGGGGTCTTGCCCAGACCCATGTCCATGGCCAGGCAGCCACCGAGCCCGGCCCGGTCCAGGAACCCCAGCCACCCGGCCGCCTCGGCCTGGTAGCTGCGGAGCTGGCCGGCGAAGCCGTCCGGGGTGTCGATGGGCGCCGGGGGGTGGGTGGTGGCGCCGCGGAGCAGGTCGGCGGCCCATCCGCTGCCCTCCACGCGCACCGGGCCGCCCAGGGCCCCGCCTTCCAGGCCCACCGCATGGCGGATCATCTCCGCCCCCGACATCTGGGTGATGGAGGCCCGCTCGGCCAGGGCGGCCGCGGCGGCGTGCAGGTCGGCCCGGTCCAGGTGCACCCAGCGGCCGCGTACCCGCACCAGGGGCGAGGCTTCCTTGGCCAGGCGGCTGATGTCGGCGGCGTCGAGCTCCAGATCGTCGAACAGGACGCTCCAGCGGACGTTCGAGAGTTGGCGCACCCCGACCTGGGACTCGCCGCCCATGGCCTCGGCGAAGAGCCGGAGCTGCGGGCTGGGCCGCTTGCGCGAGACCTTCGGCAGCATGATCTCGAAGCCGGCCGCCTGCAGGGCCGGGCCGGTCTCGAACATCAGCTCCACGGCCTCGTCCCCGTCGAGGACGACCTGGCCCCGCCGGGTGGACGGCCGGCGCAGAGCCGGGACCAGACGCTCCAACCGGCGCAGCTGGGCTTCGACCTGGTGCGACTTGGTGCCCGAGGACACGACGAGGGCGTGTTCGACCGGCATCGGGTGCTTGTCCACGCCGGTGGCCTCCACCGACAGGAGCCACCCACCGTCGGACTGGGGTGGGTCGAGGCGGACGACCAGACCGACCCGGTGGCTGGCGGTGACCGGTGCTGACCACCGCTTGAGGTCCTCGCCGATGCGCCCGGCCATCTCCGAGTCGGCCGTGAACGGGCGGCCGTCCAACCCCGACAGGACCGCCTCGGCCACCTCCGCCCGGGATGCGGCATTGGGTGAGGCCGCCGGGGCGACCAGCCGCGCCGCGCCGGTCCGCGACACCGCGTCGACCACCGCCGAGAGGATCGAGCGGGTGACGGCGTCGGCCGGAACCCCCGATTGCAGGGCGGACACCGCGCCCGGCATGCGCATCACCAGGTCGTGGAGCCGTTCCCTGCCGACCAGGGCCGGGACCCAGCGGACCCGGTGGCGGGCCGGGCCGGATTTGGCCGAACCCGAACCTCCGCCGGTGGAGCGCAGGACCGGGACCATGTGGCCGAGGGCCACCAGCTCGGTGCCCCACATGGCCACCTCACCCAGCCACCGGAGGCTGGGGCCGATGGAGTCTCCGGCCTGGCCGGCTCCGGCACCGACCAGCCATCCCAGCGTCTGCGACAGGGTCGCGGCGCGGGCCTCGGTGGTGGCGCCCGAAGGCAGCGTGACGGGGGCGTGGTTCTCCCAGGTGATGGCCGACCCGTCGGCCTCGGCCAGCAGGGCCTCGAGGTCCGCGGGGCCGGCTTCGGCTCCCGGCCCGCCGGCCCACACCACGATCCGGCCCTCTCCCCACGACGCCTGAAGCACCGGCGGGCCGGCCGGGGTGTCCTCGGGGGCGGAGCCGGCACGGGGGCCGGTGGCCTCGGGTCGTGACCCGCTGCGATCGGCGTCGTCGGCGGGTGCCTCCCGCTGGTTGAGGGCGGCCGGGGCGTCGATGCTGTCGCCGGTCAACCTGAGCAGCGCATCGGCCAGGCGGAGGCGCTCGGCCTGCAGGTCGGCCAGGACCATGTGACGAAGATCACCGTCCAGTCCGGCGGCCCGAACCAGCTGCTCGTCGGTCTCATGGATCAAGCGGCGCAGCGCGGCGGCCCAGGCCAGCGGCTGGGCTTCCAGCGCGGCCCTGTCGGCTTCTGACGCCCATCCACCGGCGTCAGCGATCACCGCTGCCTCTAACGTGATCTGGTCCAGCTTCTTATCTCCACTCGTTTCCCCGATGCCTGGCATCGAGGTGCTCACGCGTGACGCGAGGAACCTGTCCTCGGATCGGCGGGGGCCGATCCGGGAGTCCCCGGTTCGTCACCAACAGCCGGATCATCGTCTGATCAGGCCTACTGGTTGAACGTCTTCCGGCTTCCTTCCATTCCCGGATTCACTTTTTCAAGACCTGCGTGGCCCACCGCCCCGGCGGCGACCAGGCTCCGCCTGATGCCGCATCTCCGATGGCCCCGCTGATCTGCATAGTAGCGCGCGGGAGCTACTGAGGACCATCTTTCGGCTATGGCCCCGCCGGCCGCCCGGCGGGGGGTCAGGTCGTCTAGAGCTTCAACTCCGGGTGGGCGGAGGCGACCATGCGGGCCATGCCGTCGCGCCAGTGGACCCGGGCGGGACCGATGAGCTGCTCCATGAGGGTCACGTCGACGGCCACGCTGGGCAGGGCGGCCTCGGTTTCCTCGAAGACCGGCTCCCGGCCCACCAGAGAACCCAGGTAGGCGCACCACTCCTGGACGCTCACCACGTCGGGACCGGCCCAGTTGACCGTGGTGGCGGGGACGGTGGCCGTCCCCAGCAGGTGGGGGATCTGGCGGATGATGTCGTCGCTGTGGATCGGTGAGTAGAAGCTCGGGGCCCCGGGCAGCACCTGGATGGGCTGGCCGGCCAGGATGCACTCCAGGTGTATGGACGGCCAGGCGACGCAGTCGCCGTAGGGCACGTTGAGCCGGGCTATGACGGTGGGCAGGCCGTGCAGCCGGGCTGACAGCCGGGCCACCGACTCGGCGGCGATCTTGGAGATGCTGTAGGTGGGCAGCAGCGCCTTGTGGTTGTCGCCGAGGGGGTCGTCCTCCCGCATGGGGTGCGCGCCGTTGGGGGCGTAGACGCCGGTGGAGGAGCAGTGCAGGAAGGCCCTGGCCTTGTTGAAGTGGGCCATCACCAGACCGAGGCTCTCGGCGTTGGCCCGCAGGGCGGTGGCGAAGTCGTCGGCGTGGGTGACGGCCAGGTTGATCACGTAGTCGACATCGCCCGGCAGGTCCGACAGGTCCGGGTCGGCCAGGTCGACCGCCACGGTGTGCACCCCCCGCCCGTCGAGGTCGGCCCGGGCGCGGCGGTTGTGGAAGCGGGCCACGCCCCACACCTCGTTGTCGGCGGCCAGGCTGTGGATCACCGGCGTGGCGACCATCCCGGTAGCGCCCAGCACGACGATGCGCCGGCCGGTCAGGTTGACGGCGTCGGACACGGCGTCAGACCTTCTCGTCGGCCATGAGGGAGCCCAGCCGGAGCAGGTTGGCGGTGGCTCCGCCCAGGGTCAGCTCGAGCTGCTTGGCGGCCAGGAAATAGCGGTGCAGCGGGTAGCTGCGGTCCACGCCCAGACCCCCGTGTATGTGCTGCGCCGCGTGCACGACACGCTGGCCACCGTCGGCGGCCCAGAACTTGGCGATGGCGACCTGCTCCTCCGCAGGCAACCCGGCGGAGAGGCGCCAGGCGGCCTGGCGGGCGGTCAGGCCGACCGCCTCGGTGTCCACATAGGCGTCGGCCGCCCGCTGGCCCACGGCCTGGAAGGTGGCGATGGCCCGGTCGAACTGCTTGCGGCTGACCGCGTACCTGGCGGTGAGGTCCAGCGCGGCCCGGCAGGTTCCGGCCATCAGCGAGCACAGGCCCGAGGTGGCCCGCAGCATCAGCCAGTCGACTATCTCTCCACCCTGGTCGGCCTCACCCAGCAGGGCGTCGGAACCGACGCGCACCCCCACCAGGTCCAGGCGGGCCTCGGGGGTGTCGGAGGTGGTCTCCAGCCGGGTGACGCCGAGGCCGTCGGCGCCGGCCTCGACGATGAACACCGCCACCGCGTCGGTGCCGACCCGGGCCGGGACCACGAACGCGCCGGCCACCGTGCCGGCGGGCACGCACAGCTTGGTGCCGTCGAGGACCCAACCCCCGCCGTCGTCGGGACGCGCCGTGGTCAGCGGCCGGTCGGGGTCCGTGCCGGCCTCCACGAGGGCCGCGGTGAGGACCATCTCCCCGGCCGCGAGGGGCCGCAGCAGCCGGTCGCGCTGATCGTCGCGGCCGAAGCGGTCCACCGCCAGACCGCCCAGGACCAGGGCCGGCCACAGCGGGACCGGGGCGGCCGCCCGGCCGGCCTCTTCCAGCAGAACCGACACCTCCCCGAAGCCGAAGCCGCTGCCCCCGAACCGCTCGGGCACGGCCAGGCCCAGCAGGTTGGCCTCGGCCAGGGCGGCCCACAGGCGCCGGTCAAATCCGTCACCGTCGGCTGCCACCTCGGCCCTCCGGGCGTCGGTCAGGTGCCCCTCGAACAGCTTGGCCGCCGATTCCAGCACGGCCTGCTGCTCCTCGCTGAGTGAGAAATCCATTCTTGGTCTCCTACCGGGAGGCCCGGGGGAAGCCGAGCCCGAACATGGCGATCAGGTCGCGCTGGATCTCGTTGGTGCCGCCGCCGAAGGTCAGGATCAGCAGGCTGCGGTAGTTGCGCTCCAGCCGGCCGCGCAGCACTGCGTCGGGGGAGCCGTCCTTCAGGTAGCCGCGCTCGCCGACCACCTCGAACAGCAGGCGGAACGCCTCGAGGTAGAACTCGGTGCCGAACACCTTGATGCTGGACGCATCGGCCACATCGAGATGGCCCTGGGTGGCGGTCCAGGCGACCTTCCAGTTGATCAGGCGCAGGAACTCCAGCCGGCTGCGGACCCGGGCCAGGTTCATCCGCACCCACTCCTGGTCGATGACCCGCCGGCCGTCGGCCAGGCGGGATTCCTGGGCCCAGCGCTGTACGTCGGTGAGCACGCGCTCGACCACGCCCGGGGAGCACAGGGTGACCCGCTCGTGGTTTAGCTGGTTGGTGATGAGCCCCCAACCCCCGTTCTCGGCGCCGACCAGGCAGCTGGCCGGAACCCGCACGTCGTCGAAGAACGTCTGGTTGATGTCGTGCTCGCTCAGGAGGCTCATCGGGACGACGCTGATCCCGGGGGTGTCCATGGGCACCGCGAACATGGAGATGCCCTTGTGCTTCTTGGCCTCCGGGTCGGTGCGGGCGGCCAGCCAGATGTAGTCGGCGTCGCCGGCCAGGCTGGTGAACATCTTCTGGCCGTTGATGACGTACTCGTCGCCGTCACGCACGGCGGTGGTCCGCAGGCTGGCCAGGTCGGTGCCCGCCCCCGGCTCGGTGTAGCCGATGCAGAAATGGATCTCGCCCTTGAGGATCTTCGGCACGAAGTGGGCCCGCTGCTCCTCGGTCCCGAAGTTCATGATGGTCGGGCCGACGGTGTTGACCGTGAGCATCGGCACCGGTGCACCGGCGCGCATCGACTCGTCGAAGAACACGAACTGTTCGATGGCCGAGCGGCCCTGGCCGCCCCACTCCTTGGGCCAGCCGATACCGAGCCAGCCGTCCTCGCCCATCTGGCGGACCACCCGGCGCATGGCCGGGCCCACTCCCCTGCTCTGGGCCAGCTGCTCCTCGACCTCGGGGGTCAGCAGCTTGGCGTAGTAGGCGCGCAGCTCCTTGCGGAGCGCTTCCTGCTCTTCGGTGTATCCCAGGTACACGGCACC
>JAKAXN010000270.1 GCA_021816565.1 Actinomycetes bacterium | reverse complement strand
CTGGGAGGCCGCCCACGCCGAGGGGGCGTCGGGCCCCATGCTCTCCATCCTGTTCCGCCACTCCCAGGAGGTCGGCAAGCGGGTCCGTTCCGAGACGGCCATCGCCCGGGGCACGACCTCGCTGTCGCAGGCCGCGGTGGCCCTGGCCCGGGCCGAGCTGGGCTCCCTCGAGGGGCTGACCACGCTGGTGATGGGGGCCGGCGAGATGGGCGAGGCCATGGCCCAGGCCCTGGCCGGCAGCCTGGAGTCGGGCCGCCTGCTGGTCGCCAACCGGACCCGGTCCCGGGCCACCGAGTTGGCCGCCCGCTGCGGGGGCCGGGCCATCGAGTGGTCCGATCTGATGGACGGTATGGAGGAGGCCGACGTCGTCCTGGCCTCCACGGGCTCCCCGGACATCCTCCTTGAGGCAGCCGACCTGGCCCCGGTGCTCGAGCGCCGGTCGGACCGCCCGCTGCTCATAGTGGACATCGCCGTGCCCCGCGACGTGGACCCGGCGGTGGCCGCTCTGGGCGGGGTGACGCTGCTCGACATGGAGGACATCGCGGCCTTCGCCGAGCAGGGGATGGCCAGCCGCCGCCAGGAGGTGCCACGGGCCGAGGACATCGTCGACGGCGAGGTGGAGCGCTACCTGGGGCTGTCGACCGAGCGCCAGGTCGCCCCGCTGGTGGCCTCGCTGCACGACCGGGCCGAGGAGATCCGCCAGGCCGAGCTGGCCCGCTTGGGTCGCCGGCTGGGTTCCCTCGACGCCGGCCAGGCCCGGGCCGTGGAAGCACTCACCAAGGGGATCGTGGCCAAGCTCCTGCACGACCCCACCGTCGTGTTGAAGGGCGAATCCGGTACGCCGAGAGGTGAGCAGCTGGCCGCCGCTCTGCGCCAGCTGTTCGATCTGTAGGACCCGCGCCAGTTGCGCATAGCCACCCGCGGCAGCGCCCTGGCCCGCTGGCAGGCCGGCTACGTGGCCGACCGTATCCGGGCCGCTGCGCCCGGGACCGACGTCGAGGTGGTGGTGGTGGAGACCACCGGAGACCTCCGCCAGGACCGGCCGGTGTGGGAGCTGGGCGGCCAGGGGGTGTTCGTGAAGGAGGTGCAGGCGGCCGTCCTCGAGGGGCGGGCCGACGCCGCCGTGCACTCGGCCAAGGATCTGCCCTCGACCACCGCCCCGGGCCTGACCCTGGCCGCCCTGCCGGTCCGGGCCGACCCCCGCGACGTGCTGGTCGGTGCCACCCTCGAGGCCCTCGGGCCGGGAGCCCCGGTGGCCACCGGGTCGGTCCGCCGTCGGGCCCAGCTGGCCTGGGTCCGCCCGGACCTGACCTTCACCAGCCTGCGGGGCAACATCGCCACCCGGCTGGGGCGGATCCCCCCGGGAGGGGCCATCGTGATGGCCGCCGCCGCCCTGGAGCGGCTGGGGCTGGACCCGCCGGCCCACCAGGTCCTCGACCCGTCGGTCATGCTGCCCCAGGTGGCGCAGGGCGCCATCGCCGTGGAGTGCCGCTCGTCCGACCATGGGGCCCGGGACCTGCTCGGCTCCATCGACGACCCCGACGTGCGGGCCTGCGTGACCGCGGAGCGGGCCTACCTGGCCCGCCTGGGTGGTGGCTGCGACCTGCCCGTCGGGGCCCACGCGGTGATCGACGGTCGGGCTGCGCTGCGCGTGGACGCCCTGCTGGCTTCCCTCGACGGGCGGATCATGCTGCGCGACAGCGCCGCCGGCCCCCGCCGCGACGCCTCCTCGGTCGGCGCCGACCTGGCCGAGCGCATCCTCTCCGCCGGCGGTCGGGCGGTGCTGGCCGAAGCCGGGATGACCGTCGGGTGACCGTGTACCTGGTGGGGGCCGGCCCCGGCGATCCGGGGCTCCTGACCGTGCGGGGGGCGGAGGTGCTGGCCGCCGCCGAGGTGGTGGTCCACGACCGGCTGGCCGACTCCCGGCTGCTGTCGCTGGCCCCGCCCGGCGCCCGCTTGGTGGATGTCGGCAAGGCCCCCGGCGGCCCGGTCCGCCAGGAGGAGATCAACGACATCCTCGTCGCCGAGGGCCGCACCGGCCGGAGGGTGGTCCGGCTGAAGGGCGGGGACCCGTTCGTGTTCGGGAGGGGCGGGGAGGAGATCCTGGCCCTGCGCCACGCCGGGGTCGCTTTCGAGGTGGTTCCCGGGGTCACCTCGGCGGTGGCGGTCCCCGCGTACGCCGGGGTGCCGGTGACTCACCGGGGCCTGGCCACCTCGTTCACGGTGGTCACCGGCCACAGCCGTCACGCTGTGGACCGGGAGACCAACTGGGAGGCGCTGGCCGCCGCCGGCGGCAGCATCGTGGTGCTGATGGGCGTGGCCCACCGTAAGGAGATCGCCGAGCGGCTCATGGCCGGGGGGCTGGACCCGGCCACCCCGGTGGCTGCGGTTCATTGGGGGACCCGGCCCGAGCAGGTCTCGGTGCGGGTCCGCCTGGACCAACTGGGTGACACCGCCATCGAACCGCCCGTGACCATGGTGATCGGGGCGGTGGCCGGCCTGGACCTGCACTGGTACGAGAACCGCCCGCTGTTCGGCCGGAGGGTGGTGGTCACCCGGGCCCGGACCCAGGCCTCCGGGTTGGCCCGGAAGCTGGCCGACCTCGGCGCCCGGGTGCTGGAGGTGCCGACGATCCGCATCGACGGGCCCTCCGACGGGGGCGCCGGGCTGGACCGGGCCGGCGCCGGGCTGCGCTCCGGCGCCTACCGGTGGATCGTCTTCACCTCGGCCAACGCGGTCGACGCCCTGATGTCGCGCGTGCCCGACGCCCGCTGGTTGGGCGGGGTGTCGCTGGCTGCCGTCGGCCCGGCCACCGCCGCCGCCCTGGAGCGGTACCACCTGGTGCCCGACCTGACCCCCGAGCGCCGGGAGGCCGCCGGGCTGGTGGAGATGTTCCCCGAGCCGCGCAGCTCCGACCCGTTCGGCATGGCCCCGGCCGAGAGGCGGGTGCTGTTCCCCCGGGCGGCCGAGGGCCGGGACGTCCTGGTGGAGGGCCTGACCGCCAAGGGTTGGCAGGTCGACCTGGTCGAGGCCTACCGCACGGTCCCGGCTCCGGCTGATGAGAGCCTGCGGGCCGAGGTGGCCTCGGCCGACGCCATCTGCTTCAGCTCGTCTTCCACCGTCACCGGCTTCCTGGACGCCTACGGCCGCCCGGCCGTGCCGGCCACGGTGGTGTGCATCGGCCCCGTTACCGCCGCCACCGCCACCGACGCCGGCCTGTCGGTGGCAGCCGTGGCTCCCGCGGCTTCGGTGGAGGGCCTGGTCGACACCGTGGTCGAGGTGTTACGGCAGTAGCCGGAACACCGGGTGGCGGCCGGCGACGGCCGCCAGCTCGTCGTCGGACGAGTCGGGTCCGACCCCCTGGAAGAACATCCCCACCTCGAACTTCCACCGCTCGAGGTAGGCCCGCAGTACCGGCGGCTTGTCAGGGTCGGACAACTCCACCACCCGCACCGCCTGACGCTGCCGGCCCTTGATCAGCACCAGGTGCCCGTCGGCGGCGCGCACGTTGCGCACCCACTCGGTCTCACCCCGGGCGGCCACGAGGTAGCTCCCGCCGTCGAAGCCCAGAAGGTTGACCGGGGTCCGCCGGGGCTGGCCGGAGCTACGGCCCGGCACCTCCAGCACCCGGGACCCCACCACGCTCACACCGGCCCGGGTCAGGCCGGCCACGGCCCGGTTGAACACGTTGCGGGTGAACCAGTCGGGCCGGTCGTAGTGCATCGCTTCCATGACGTTCTCCTCGTCTCGGGCCCCTGCCCCGCAGTGGATCCGTGAACACTGACTGTAATAGAGAACAGTGTTCTCGACAAGAAGCAATGTTCTTCGGTTGGCGTAGGGTGGGGGGGTGAGCGACAGATCGCCCGCCCCGGCATCCGCTCCGGCCCGGGCCCGGGCCCGGGTGCGGGCGGCCATGACGGAGGAGATCCTCGAGGCCGGTCGGCGCGAGCTGGCCGAGCAGGGGGCGGCCGCCCTGTCCCTGCGGGCCGTGGCCCGCCGCCTGGGCATGGTCCCCTCGGCCCTGTACCGGTACTTCCCCTCGCGCGACTCGCTGCTCACCGCGCTGATCGTCGAGGCCTACGACGAGCTGGGGGCGGTCGCCGACGCCGCCGACCGGGCCGCCCCGCAGGACCGGCCGCTCGAGAGGTGGCTGTCGCTGTGCGCCGAGGTCAGGGCCTGGGGCTCCGCCCACCCCCGCCGGTGGGCCCTGCTCTACGGCTCGCCGGTCCCCGGCTACGCCGCCCCCGACGTCACCATCGAGTCGGCTTCGGCCGTGCCCCGGGTCCTGGCCCGCATCGTGGCCGCCTCGTCGGCCGGGCCGGATGGGATCGTGACGGGCCGCTCGGGAGCGACCGGGCCCGCCCCGGTACTGCCGCCTCCGCCCGCCGGCCTCGACCGGATCCTGGCCCCCCTCCGTGAAGCCCTGCTGCCGGGTTTCCCGCCGGAGGTCCTGGCGGCCGCCCTGATGGCCTGGACCTCCCTGGTCGGAACCGTCAGCCTGGAGCTGTTCGGCCATTACGAGGGGGGCACCACCGACTTCGGCGCGGTGTTCGCCTACTCCATGGAGGTCGCCGGCCGGCTGGCCGGGCTTTCGTGAAGCAGCCCTGACCCCCGGGCGCCCCGCCCGGGTCAGTCGACCCCGGCCTCCCTCAGGCGGCGCACCTCGGCCTGCAGGGCCTCCACCTCGGCTTCGAGGACCAGCAACCGGCGGATGCCGGCCAGGGTCAGGCCTTCACCGGCCAACTCGCTGACCCGCTGGATCAGGCCGATCTCGGCCCGGCTGTAGCGGCGCTGGCCCCCGCCGGAGCGTTCCGGGCACACCAGGTTCTCGGTGTCGAGTCGACGCAGGAAGGCCGGCTGCACATCGAGCATGGAGGACACCTGCCCGACCGTGTAGAGGGGGGCATGGAGGTCGTCGATGGGGAGGTGGGGGGTCATCGGGGTTCCGGATCGGTTGAGATGGGTGTGGGGGTGGGCGGCCCGGCCGCCCACCCCCTTCGGCTTGCGGGCTGGGGGCCTCAGACGGTCAGGGCGTGCTGGGTCTCGGCCGTCTCCACCGTCACCTTGCGGGGCTTGGCCTGCTCCGCCACCGGGATCTCCAGCCGGAGTACCCCGTCGCTGTAGCGGGCGGTGATGTGGTCGGTGTCGAGGGTGTCGCCCAGGAACAGCTGGCGGCTGAAGGTCCCGTAGGTCCGCTCGGCCACGATCAACTCGGCCGCCTCGGGGCTGTGGCGCTCCCTCTTGGCGTGGACGGTGAGGACGTTGCGCTCCACCGTGAGGTCGATCGACTCGGGTGTCACGCCTGGCAGATCGAACTCCACCACGAAGGTGTCGCCGGTCCGGAAGGCGTCGATGGGCATGGCCGCGGGCCGCGCCGGGGTGCCGAAGACCTGAGCGGTCAACCGGTCCAACTCGCGGAACGGATCAGTGCGCATCAACATGATGACCCACTCCTTTCACAGGTTCATCCAATGGTAGCTTGCAACGAATATTGTACTACTTGGAACGCAAACCTGCAACTAAAGTTGTAAGGAACGCCGGACCGGGCCGGGTAGCCTCGATGGCGTGGCCTTTCCTGAAGTGAGAATGCGCCGGTTGCGTCGCCACCCCCGGATCCGCGACCTGGTGGCCGAGACCACGCTCCGGCCCTCCGACCTGATCGCCCCTCTGTTCGTCCGCGAGGGCATCGACGCCCCCCGGCCCATCACGTCGCTCCCCGGCGTGCTGCAGCACACCGTCGAGAGCCTGGTCAAGGAAGCCCGCCGGCTGAGCGGCCTCGGGGTGCCGGCCCTGGTCCTCTTCGGGGTGCCCGAGAGCAAGGACCCGACCGGGAGCGGCGCCTCCGACCCCGACGGCATCGTGCAGGTGGCGCTGCGCCGCCTGGCCGACGAGTTGGGCGGGGAGATGGTGCTGATGGCCGACCTGTGCCTCGACGAGTACACCGACCACGGCCACTGCGGCATCCTCGACGGTCGCGGCGAGGTGGACAACGATCTGACCCTCGACCGCTACCGGGCCGTGGCCCTGGCCCAGGCCCGGGCCGGCGCCGATGTGGTGGCCCCGTCGGGAATGATGGACGGCCAGGTCGCGGCCATCAGGTCGGCCCTGGACCAGGGCGGCTTCTCCGACGTCTCCATCCTGGCCTACGCGGCCAAGTACGCCTCCGCCCTCTACGGCCCCTTCCGCGACGCCGTGGACGTGTGCATAGCGGGGGGCGGCGACCGCAAGGGCTACCAGCAGGACCCCCGCAACATCAGGGAGGCCATGCGGGAGATCGACCTCGATGTGCAGGAGGGGGCCGACATGGTGATGGTCAAGCCGGCGCTGGCCTACCTGGACGTCATCGCGGCCGCCCGGGCCCGGCTGGACGTGCCCATCGCCG
>JAKAXN010000269.1 GCA_021816565.1 Actinomycetes bacterium | reverse complement strand
TCGAGCCGACCATCGACTACGTGGTCACCAAGATCCCCCGGTGGGCGTTCGAGAAGTTCCCGGGGATCCCCGACGTCCTCGGCACCCGGATGCAGTCGGTCGGCGAGTCCATGGCCATCGGCCGGACGTTCCCGGAGTCGCTGCAGAAGGGCCTGCGGTCCCTCGAGCGGGGCCGGGCGGGGCTCAACTGCGACCCGGCCGAGGCCATGTGGGACGAGTGGAACGACGACGAGCTGGTCCGCCGGGCGGCCATCGCCACCCCGGACCGGCCCTTCCAGCTGGAGGCCGCGCTGCGCCGGGGCATCAGCGTCGAGCGGCTCTACGGGGCCACCGGCGTCGACCCGTGGTTCCTGGACCAGATCCAGCTGGTCGTGGACGAGCGGGCCCGTCTGGCCGCCCTCGGCGGCCCCTCCGCCCTCAAGCGGGCGGACTGGCGGCGGGCCAAGCGACTGGGATTCTCCGACGCCCAGCTGTCGTACCTGTGGTCGGTTCCCGAGAACGAGATACGGGCCGCCCGGCTGGGCCACGGCGTCCGGGCCACCTTCAAGACGGTGGACACCTGCGCCGCCGAGTTCGAGGCCCGCACGCCCTACCACTACTCGACCTACGAGGACGACGACGAGGTCAGCGCGGGCCAGCGCCCCAAGATCATCATCCTGGGCTCGGGCCCGAACCGCATCGGACAGGGTGTCGAGTTCGACTACTGCTGCGTGCAGGCCAGCTTCGCCCTCCACGACGCCGGGTTCGAGACGGTGATGATCAACTGCAACCCCGAGACCGTCTCCACCGACTACGACACCAGCGACCGGCTCTACTTCGAGCCGGTGACATGGGAGGACGTGTCCAACGTCCTCGACGTGGAGTCGGCCACCGGCCAGGTGCACGGCATCATCGTCACCCTGGGGGGCCAGACCCCGCTGAAGCTGGCCTCGCAGCTCCCGCCGTCGCTGGTGCTCGGCACCCCGCCCGATGCCATCGACCTGGCCGAGGACCGGGAGCGCTGGAACGCGCTGTGCGCCCAGCTGGGCATTCCCCAGCCCGAAGGGGGCACCGCGGTAACCGTCGAGGAGGCCCTGGCCATCGTCGAACGGGTGGGATACCCGGCCCTCATCCGGCCCAGCTACGTGCTGGGCGGGAGGGCCATGGAGATCGTCTACGGCGAGGACGACCTGCGCCGGGCCATGCACGAGCTGACGTCGTTCGGCTCCCTCGGTCGGGAGGGCGGCCTCTCCGCCGAGCGCCCGGTGCTGGTGGACCGGTTCCTCGAGGACGCCACCGAGGTGGACGTCGACGCGGTGCGCGACTCCACCGGCGAGGTGGTGATCGGCGCGGTCATGGAGCACGTCGAGGAGGCCGGGGTCCACAGCGGTGACAGCGCCTGTGTCATCCCGCCGCCGACACTGTCGACCTCGACGGTGGAGACGATCGAGTCGCACGTGCGGGCCATCGCCGACGCGCTCGGAGTGGTCGGCCCGCTCAACGTGCAGTTCGCGGTCAAGAGCGGCGACGCCGGTGACGAGGTGTTCGTCATCGAGGCCAACCCCCGGGCCAGCCGCACCGTGCCGTTCGTGTCCAAGGCCACCGGCGTGCCCATGGCCAAGGTGGCGGCCCGGGTGCTGGCCGGGGCCACGCTGGCCGAGCTGCGGGCCGAGGGCCTGATGCGCGACCCGGTGAGCGGCGGCCACGTGGCGGTGAAGGAGGCGGTGCTGCCCTTCACCCGCTTCCCCGATGCCGACACGCTGCTCGGCCCGGAGATGCGCTCCACGGGCGAGGTCATGGGCATCGACTCCACCTTCGGCCTGGCCTTCGCCAAGAGCCAGGCCGCGGCCGGCGACGAGCTGCCGACGGCCGGGACGGTGTTCTTCTCGCTCGCCGACCGGGACAAGTCGAGCGGGGTGGCGGCCGCCCGCCGCTTCGTGCAGCTGGGCTTCACCCTGGCCGCCACGTCGGGAACCGCCGCCTACTTCGAGGCGGCCGGGGTGCCGGTGGCGACCGTGGTGGCCAAGGTCGGGGAGGACCGGCCCGACGGGGTGGACGCCGTGGCGCTGCTTCGCGACGGCAAGGTCAACCTGGTGGTCAACACCCCTCGCGGCCGCGGCCCGCGCGCCGACGGGGCCTACATCCGCCGGGCCGCCAACCAGCACCGGGTGGCCTGCGTCACCACCGTGGCCGCAGCCCGGGCTGCGGCCGCCGGCATCGCCGACCGGGCCGCCAACAAGCTGACCGTGCGCACCCTGCAGGAGTACCACGAGGCCGAACAGTTGCCCCTCGCATGACCGTCCGCGTCGGTTCTGCGGCGCTGCGCAGCCCCGTGCTCACCGCCTCGGGCACCGCCGGGCACGGGGCGGAGCTGTCCGCCTACTTCGACCTGGCCGAGCTCGGGGCGGTGGTGGTCAAGTCCCTCTCCGCCGAGCCGTGGGACGGCAACCCGGCTCCCCGTCTGTGGCCGCTCGACGGCACCGCCGGGATGCTCAACAGCGTGGGGCTGCAGAACCGCGGGGTAGCCCACTGGCTGGAACGGGAGCTGCCCGACCTGGCCGCCACCGGGGCCGCCGTGGTGGCCAGCATCTGGGCCTTCAGCGTCGAGGGGTACGAGCGGGCCGCGGCCCTGCTGGCCGCCGCCATCGGCCGGGCCGGGCCGGGTGACCCGGCCCGCTCGATCGTGGCCGTCGAAGCCAACATCTCCTGCCCGAACGTGGAGGACCGCCGGCGGATGTTCGCCCACAGCGAGACCGGCGTGGCCGCCGCGGTCGGCGCCGCCGCCTCGGGCCTCGACGGTGCCGCCCCGCTGTGGGCCAAGCTCAGCCCCAACGTCACCGACCTGCCGGCCCTGGCCGGGGTGGCCAACCGGTCCGGCGCGGAGGCGGTCACGCTGATCAACACCGTCATGGGCATGGCCATCGACCCGGCCACCGGGCGGTTCCGTCTGGGCGGCGGGGGCGGGGGACTGTCCGGCCCGGCGGTGCACCCGGTGGCCGTGCGGGCCGTATACGACTGCCGCGCCGCCTGGCCGGACCTGCCCATCGTGGGCGTCGGAGGGGTCTGCTCGGGCGTCGACGCGGCCGAGCTGCTGGCCGCCGGGGCCGACGCGGTGCAGGTCGGTACGGCTACCTTCGCTGATCCGAGAGCCCCGCACCGGGTCCTGCACGAGTTGGCCGAGTGGATGCGCCGCTGCGGTGTCGAAGACGTCGAATCCCTGAAAGGAAGAGCACATGACCCCAGTTGAGGCCCGCACCTCCTTACGCAGCCGGCTGGCGCTGGCGCTCGACGTGGACGACGCGGTGGAGGCCCAGCGCCTGGCCAAGGAGCTGAGCCCCTGGTTCGGCGTGGCCAAGGTGGGGCTCGAGCTCTTCAGCGCCGCCGGGCCGGGAGTGGTCCAGATGCTCATAGACGACGGCTACCAGGTCTTCCTCGACCTGAAGATGGCCGACATCCCCACGACCGTGCGCAAGGCGGCCCGGGTGCTCGGGGCTCTCGGTGTGTCATATCTCACACTCCACGCCTTCGCCGGGCCGGCCGTGCTGCGAGCCGGGGTGGAGGGGCTGCAGGAGGGGGCCGAGCGGGCCGGGCTGGAGCCCCCGGCGGCCCTGGCCGTCACGGTGCTCACGAGCGACTCCGACGCCCCCCCGCACATCCTGTCCAAGCGGGTCGCGGCGGCCGCCGAGGCCCGCTGCTCCGGGGTGGTGTGCGCGGCCTCCGACGTGGCCGAGGCCAAGGCCATCGCCCCCCGCCTGCTGACCGTGGTGCCGGGCCTGCGGCCGGCCGGAAGCCCGGTCCACGACCAGGCCCGGGCGGCCACCCCGGGCCAGGCCCTCACCGCCGGCGCCGACATCCTGGTGATCGGTCGGGCCGTGACCGCGGCCGCCGACCGCCGGGCCGCGGCCGCCGGGCTGGTCGCCTCCATCGAGCCGGCCGGCTGACCGCCAGCTGGGCCGTCGCCGCTGCTGGCACCGGCGATGGCAGCTCAGCCCTGCGGTGGCGCGCGTCGCGCTAGGGTGCGCGCCATGCTCCGGAGCCCGGCCGCCGCCGGGCGCCGGCCCAGGAAGTAGAACGTTTCTCCCATCAGTTTCGTCCGCTCCGTGCGTCCCCCTGGGCACCGCGCGGGCCGAGTCAAGGAGCTTGCATGCCGCTGCCGCCGTCACTTTCCCCGGACCAGAGACAGGCCGCCCTGGAGAAGGCCGCTCAGGCCCGCCGCATGCGGGCCGAGCTCAAGGAGAAGCTCAAGATGGGCTCCCTGACGCTCAACGAGCTGCTCCAGCAGGCCGGGTCCGACGAGGTGGTCGGCAAGATGAAGGTCCTGGCGGTGCTCGAGTCGCTGCCCGGGTTGGGGAAGGTGAAGGCCCGGCGGATCATGGAGGAGGTCGGCATAAGCGAGACCCGCCGGCTGCAGGGGCTGGGCGAGCAGCAGCGCAAGAAGCTGTTCGAGAAGCTGTCTTGATCCTGGCCGCTCGGCGTTGATCTTCATCGTCTCGGGGCCCGGAGGGGTCGGCAAGGGGACGGTGGTGGCCCGCCTGCTGGAGCTGGACCCCGGGATCACCCTGTCGCGGTCGTGGACCACCAGGGACCGCCGGCCCGGGGAGTCGCCCGAGGCGTACACCTTCGTGGACCGCGACACCTTCCGGGCCCGCATCGCGGCCGGCGGCTTCCTGGAGTGGACCGAGTTCCCCGGCACCGGCCACCTCTACGGCACCCCGGTGCCCGAGGCGACCGATGGTGACCTCCTCCTGGAGATCGAACTCGACGGGGCCCACCAGGTGAAGCGGATCGACCCCGATGCGGTGCTGATCCTGGTCACCGCGCCCTCGCGGGCCGCCCAGGAGCAGCGCCTGCGCGGCCGCGGTGACGACGAGGAGAGCATCGCCCGGCGGCTGGCGGTGGGGGAGCAGGAGATGGAGCAGGGCACCCGCATGGCGGACCACGTGGTCGTCAACGACGACGTGGACCGAGCTGCGAGGGAGGTCGCTGATATAATCAGATGGCGCCGCGCCGACCCCGGCGGGGCCTGATCGGCGCCCGGCCCCCGCTTCGACTGCAGACCGGAGACCCCTGATGTCCGAACGCCACGCCTCCATGATGGAACCGCCCGTCGAGGATCTCCTCGACCGGGTGGACTCGAAGTTCACGCTGGTCAGCCTGGCCGCCATGCGCGGCCGTCAGATCAACTCGTACTTCAACCAGCTGGGCGAGGGCCTCGGTTCCATCGTGCCCCCGCAGGTCACCTCGGTGTCGCGCAAGCCCCTGTCGATCTCCCTGGAGGAGATCTCCGCCGGCAAGATCACCTACACCCGCATCGATCCCCTCGCCGAGGCGGGGGAGGCCGAGGGGGCCGGAGAGCCGGAAGCGGCCGGCTAGCCGGCCCGGGGTCGAGTCATAGCCGAGTCCACGGCGGCTCTGTCGGGCCGCCGCATCGTCCTGGGGATCAGCGGGGGCATAGCCGCCTACAAGGCGGTCGAGGTGTGCCGGCGCATGGTCGATGCCGGCGCCTGGGTCAGCCCGGTCATGACCGCCGGCGCCACCCGCTTCATCGGTGAGACCACGGTCTCGGCCCTGGCCTCCGAACCGGTCCGGCGCACCCTGTGGGACAGCCCGGAGACCATTCCCCACACCAGGCTGGGCCAGTCCGCCGAGCTGGTGGTGGTGGCCCCGGCCACGGCCCGGATAATCGGGACGTACGCCGCGGGCATATCCTCCGACCTCCTGACCGCGACCCTGCTGGCCACCCGGGCGCCGGTACTGGTGTGCCCGGCCATGCACACCGAGATGTGGGAGCACCCGGCGGTGCAGGAGAACATCGCCACGCTGCGCCGGAGGGGGGTGCACGTCCTCGAACCGGCCGCCGGTCGCCTGGCCGGCGGCGACGTGGGCTCGGGACGTCTGGCCGACCCGTCCGACATCGTGGCCGCCGCCGCGTCGATCCTCTCCGGCGACCGGGCCCTGCGCGGGGTCCGGGCGGTCGTGACCGCCGGGGGCACCCGGGAGCCGATCGACCCGGTGCGCTACATCGGCAACCGCTCCTCGGGCAAGCAGGGCTACGCCTTGGCCGGCGCGCTGGCCCGCCGGGGCGCCCACGTGACCCTCGTCAGCACCGTCACCGACTCCCTGGCGGCGCCCCCCGGAGTGGCGGTGGCCGCGGTGGAGACAGCGGCGCAGATGGAGGCCGCGGTGCGAAGCGCGGCGGCTGACGCCACGGTGGTGGTGATGGCGGCCGCGGTCGCCGACTTCACCCCCAAGGCCCGGGCCGACCGCAAGCTGAAGAAGTCCGACGGCATCCCGGAGGTGATCCTGGAGCAGACCGCCGACATCCTGGCCGGGCTGGGTCGCGACCGTCGGCCCGGCCAGATCATCGTCGGTTTCGCCGCCGAGACGGTGACCGGATCCGGACCGA
>JAKAXN010000268.1 GCA_021816565.1 Actinomycetes bacterium | reverse complement strand
TCGCCGACATCACCAGGGCCGACCTGTTCCAGGAACCGGGCCGGCGCACCCCTCTGTTCCTGCGCTTCTCCACGGTGGCCGGCAACAAGGGCTCCACCGACATGGCTCGCGACGTGCGGGGCTTCGCCGTGAAGTTCTACACCAGGGAGGGCAACTGGGACCTGGTCGGCAACAACATCCCGGTGTTCTTCATCCAGGACGCCATCAAGTTCCCCGACCTCATCCACGCCGCCAAGCAGGCCCCCGACCGGGGCTTCCCCCAGGCCCAGACGGCCCATGACAACTTCTGGGACTTCGTTTCGCTCATGCCCGAATCCACCCACATGCTCATGTGGATCATGTCCGACCGGGCCATCCCCCGGTCGTTCCGCTTCATGGAAGGATTCGGCGTCCACACCTTCCGCCTGGTCGACGCCCGGGGGAGGTCCACCTTCGTGAAGTTCCACTGGAAGCCCAAGCAGGGGCTCCAGTCGGTCACCTGGAACGAGGCCGTCAAGATCAGCGGCGCAGACCCGGACTTCCACCGGCGGGACCTGTGGGATGCCATCACCAGGGGCGACTACCCGGAGTGGGAGCTCGGCCTCCAGCTATTCGACGAGGAATTCGCCGACCGGTTCCGCTTCGACGTCCTCGACCCCACCAAGCTGATCCCCGAGGAGGAGGTGCCGGTGCGCCGGGTCGGGCGCATGGTGCTGGACCGCACGGTGGACAACTTCTTCGCCGAGACGGAGCAGGCTGCGTTCTGCACCCAGAACGTGGTGCCGGGCATCGACTTCACCGACGACCCACTCCTGCAGGGCCGGAACTTCTCCTACCTCGACACCCAGCTGAAGCGCCTGGGCGGCCCCAACTTCACCCACCTGCCCATCAACGCCCCGAAGTGCCCGGTGGCCCACTTCCAGCAGGACGGGCACATGGCCGTGACCAACCCCACGTCCCGGGCCAACTACGAGCCGAACTCCTGGGAGCCCTCGATCGGCGGCCCCCGCGAGGACCCGGAGGGCGGATTCCACACCACCGACGGCAGCCGGCTGGGTCCGAAGCGGCGGCTCCGGGCCGACAGCTTCGCCGACCACTACAGCCAGGCCCGCCAGTTCTTCGTCAGCCAGACCGACGTGGAGCGCCGCCACATCATCGAGGCGTTCGTGTTCGAGCTCAGCAAGTGCGACCGTGAAGACATCCGGGCCCGGATGGTGGCCGGCCTGCGCAATGTGGGTGACGACGTGGCCCGGGCCGTGGCCGACGGGCTCGGCATGGCGGAACTCCCCGAGCGGCGGGAGCCGGCCCGCGAGCCGGTCACCGATCTGGCGGCCTCCCCGGCGCTCAGCATCTTGGGCAACGGGCCCGGCACCTTCCGCGGGCGCAAGCTCGGCGTGCTGGTGACCGACGGCTTCGATCCCGGGATCCTGCAGCGCATCCGCTCGGCCGCCGAGCGCGAGGGCGTCACCGTGGAGGTCGTCGCCGCCACGGTCGGTGGGGCGGTCGCCTCCGACGGCTCCCGTCTGGCGGCCGACCAGAAGATCGACGGGGCTCCGTCGGTTCTCTACGACGCCGTGGCCCTGGTCGCTTCGGGGGTCGGCGCCTCGCAGCTCGCGGCCACGCCGTCGGCCCGGGACTTCGTCGCTGACGCCTACGCCCACTGCAAGTACATCGGCTACACCTCCGGCGCCGACGAGTTGCTCCAGGCGGCCGGGATCGGCCCCGGGCGCGACGGTGGATTCATCGACCTGGAGGACGTCGGTGCCGACGGCTACCTCGAGCAGTGCCGGAACCTTAGGTTCTGGGACCGGCTCGAGCTGTCCGTGGCCTAACGGGCTTCTACCTCGTGGCCCAGCGGCGCCGGTACGGTGCCGCTGGGCCACGCCCCGATCAGGCCGCCGGGGCCGGTTGGTTAGGGGGCGTCGAGACCCAGGCGCCGCCGTTCGACCAGCAGGCACCGGTCCTCCACGTAGAGCAGTCCGGCCTCCTCGGCGATGGCCCTGGCCTCGGCTGAGAAGATCCCCAGTTGCAGCCACAGGGCCCGGGCTCCGGCCGCCACCGCCTGTCGGGCCACATCAGGGGTTTCGCCCGACGGGCGGAACACGTTGACCAGCCCCACCGGCCCCGGGACGTCACCAAGTGTCCGGTACACCGGCTCCCCGAGGATCCGTTCCTCCCGGGGATTGACCGGGACGATCCTCCAGCCGTGAGCCTGCATGTCGGCGGGTACGTAGTGCGCCGGCTTGACCGGATCGGCGCTGGCTCCCACCACGGTGATGGTGGCGTAGGTACTCAGCGTCTGCTCCGCGATCCGGTCGGTGCTGTCGGCCATGGCTTCACGCTCACGGCGGCGGGTGCCAGACTGGCCGGCCGTGCCGTGGGAGCTGGTGGTCTTCGACAACGACGGCGTTCTCGTCGACAGCGAGAGCCTGGCCAACCGGGTGCTGGCCCGCCTGCTGAGCGAGATGTGGCGGCCGACCAGCTTCGAAGAGTGCGTCGAGACCTATCTGGGCGGAACCATCGAACGGGTCCGGGAGATGGTGGAGGCCCGATCCGGGCAGCGTCTGCCAGGGGGGTTCGAGGCCCGCTACCACCGCGACCTGTTCGCGGCGTTCGACTCCGGGCTCGGAGCGGTCCCCGGTGCGGAGGCCGTACTGGACCGGCTGGAGGAGGCGGCCATCCCGTTCTGCGTGGCGTCGTCGGGCAGCCACGAGCGGATCGAGAGGGCGCTGCGGCTCACCGGGCTGTGGGATCGATTCGCCGGCCGGGTGTTCAGCGCCGGTGACGTGGCCCGGGGCAAGCCGGCACCGGACCTGTTCCTGCACGCCGCGGCCCGTATGGGGGTAGCTCCGGCGGAGACGGTCGTGGTCGAGGACAGCCCACTGGGGGTGGAGGCGGCCCGGGCCGCCGGCATGGCCGTCATAGGCTTCGCCGCGGTGACCCGGCCGGCCCGGCTGGCCGGGGCGTCGGCGGTGGTTTCGGACATGGTCGAAGTGGCCGCCCTGCTGGTCGAGGGGCCCGGCGCTCTGCCGGCCCCGAGCAGGTAGCGTCCCCCTCCACCGGGCGGGCGGCCGGTACCTCCTACTCTCCGTGGGCCTCGGCGATGGCGGCCTCGAACTTCTCCAGGTCGGCCTCGATCCGGCTCCGCCCGGCCGACGGGACCCAGTGCACCACCCGGTCGAACCCGGCCTCCTCGAAAGAGGCGATGACCCTGGCGTCGCTCGGCACTCCCATCACCTGCAGGCCGATGCGCCGGTCGGCGCCGGCCCGCAGCTCGGCGGCCCGCTCGAGGATCCCGTTGCGGGAGTAGTTGGGCATCCAGGCGTCCCCGAAGGCTCTGACCCGGTCGGTGACCGTCGGGCCGTTGCCCCCGACGATGACCGGCGGGTGGGGCCTCTGCGCCGGTTTGGGCCACGACCAGATCCGCTCGAACTTCACGTGCTCCCCGGCGTAGCTGGCCTCGTCCTCGGTCCAGATGGCCTTCATGGCCTCTACCCGTTCCTGCAGCACGGCCATGCGCCTGCGGGGATCGGTGCCGTGGTTCTCCATCTCCTCCCGGTTCCACCCGGCCCCTACCCCGAACTCCACCCGCCCGCCCGACAGGAAGTCGACCGACGCGACCTCCTTGGCCGTGGTGATCGGGTCGCGCTCGATCAGAAGGCAGATCCCGCTGCCGATCCGCAGCCGGGTGGTCGCAGTGGCCGCCGCGGTCATGGCGACGAACAGATCGAAGGTGTGGGCGTACTTCCTCGGCAGCTCCGAGCCGCCGGGGTACGGGCTCAGGCGCGACGCCGGGATGTGGGTGTGTTCCGGGAAGAACAGGGATTCGAACCCGCGGTCCTCGACCAGCCGGGCCAGCGCAGCCGGGTCCATGGCGTCGTGGGTTGCGAAGAAGCCGATGCCGAATTCCATGGCCCCACCCTACGGTCGGACCGGCCCGGAGCCCGCCCGGCTCCGGTCAGACCAGCCAGTTGATCTGGGTGGCGGACGCCAGGAGGCGGCCCGTGCGGTCCCAGACCTGGCACATCTGGTCGGCGGTGAGGCGGCCCGCGGTCAGGACCTGCTGGCGGGCGACGAGCGGTCCGCTCACCGACTCCAGGACCGGCCCGTCGGCGTAGAAGCGGGCTTCGAGCTGGACGGTCGGGGTGCGCCCCACGTCGCGGTCCAGCTCCATGGTGCCGGGGGGCATGGCGTCGAGGGCCAGCAGCAGCAGCCCGGCGTCCATCACCCGGTCCTCCCTGGTCGACCACCATGTCGTGATGGCGCCGCGTCCGCTCGGTGCTGCGTCCATGAACCCGCTCGTGGCCGGGTCCACCAGGAGCTCGATACGGCTCCGGTACATGGACGGCCAGGGGAGCGAGTCGCCCCGCATCTCCGGCATCGGGCGGCACGATCCCGGCTCGGGCAGGGTCGGGGGATCGACCGAGCACCACGGCCCGGAGGCCGCCCCGCTCGGGAGGAGGAACGACAGGCCGGCCCGCACCGTGGTGCGCCCCATGCTGTCGATCTCCAGGTCCAGCCGGCTGAGGGACCGGCCGGTGTGCATCCGCGTCACCCGGACGGTTGCCGGACCGGGGGCGGTGGGGGCCAGGAACTGGCTGGAGACGGCCAGTGCCGAGGTGGTGGCCGAGCCCACCCGCTGCAGGGCGACGAGCGCCACCTGGTGCATGACGGCCAGCACGTAGCCGCCGTTGCAGACACCGTCGGCGATGCAGAACCCGGCGTCCATGGCCACCTCGAACACCCCGTCCCCCTCGGCTTCGGTGACCGGCGCCCACGGGCGCGGGCCGCCGCTGCTCGGTGGGGCGCTCACCCGGCCGGCCGGGAGCGGTGCTGCATCGCCGGGACCCTACAGGAGGCTCTCCGCCGCGGCAACCGTCGCGGGGAGCGGCCCGGCCGCCTCGTCCGGCCGCTCCGGCCCGCTCCGCCGGGACCGGAACCGGTAGGCGGCGAGGATGGCCACGGCCAGCCATCCGGCCGTCACGTAGGGGCCTTCGGTGGAGGTGATGTTGATCTGACCGGTGGGAGCCAGCACCACGCAGGCCCCGGCGGTGGCGACCGGGAGCCACCGGGACCACTGGGCTCCGGGGACCGTCGCGAGCAGGGTGAAGCCCCATGTCAGGTACCAGGGCCACAGGGCCGGGCCGGCCACCACCACCGCCAGCAGGGCAGCGGCCACGACCGCGGCCAGGCGCTCGACCCGGCCGCCCAGAACCAGGCGGCCGCCGAGGAAGCCGGCGGCCACGAGGGTCAGCACCCATACCGCGGTTACCGTCGGCCCGACCGGCAGCCTGACGCCGACCAGGTGGGCGGCCGCGACGATGGTGTCGCCCACGGCGGTGGAGGGCGTCAACTCGATGGACCCCCGGGCCGGGGTCAGCAGCACGCCCGGCGACAGCCAGGCGAAGCCCAGCCCGGTGGCCGCGCTGACCGCGGCGACCACGCCCCCTGACACGGCCGCCGAGACGGCGGCCGTTCGGGCTGCCGACATCCGGTCGGGGCGGGTCCGGGCCCACGCCACGGCGATGGCCACGCAGCCCACCAGGGCCGGCAGCTTCACCATGGCCGCCACCGCGCACAGCGCCACACCTACGACCGGGTGGTCCTCGGTGGCCAGGGCCAGCCCGGCGACCATCAGACCGACCATGAGCGCGTCGTTGTGGCCGGCTGCGACGAGCTCGAACAGGACCAGGGGGCTGAGGACCCCGAGCCACAGGGCCCGACGGGGATCGGCTCCCGAGGACCGGGCCAGTCTCGGCACGAACACGGCCATGAGCAGGAACCCGATCACGGCCGGCAGGCGCATCACCAGGACCCCGGCTATGACGCCCCGACCGGCCAGGTCGACCAGCGTCGATCCGAGCCACAGGAACAGCGGACCGTACGGGGAGAGGGTGTGGCGCCACGCCGGTGCCACGGTGTGGAGCACGGCCCTCGCCGGGGTGGCGGCCAGGGCCGCAGCGACGTGGGTGTAGGGATTGAGATGCAGATCGGTCAGGGTGGCCTGGCTGAGGTAGCTGTAGATGTCCCGGCTGAAGAGCGGGGGCCCGACGAGGAGGGGAGCGGTCCAGGCCGCCAGCGGCGCCAGCAGCACCCGGGCCGGCCCTTCCCTCCAGCGGAGCCGGCTTCCCACGGCCACCCAGCTGGTGATGACCGCTGCGATGCCGGCGTAGGCCGCCGCGCTGGTCCAGACACCGTTGCGCCCGGGCGCCGTCAGGTCGTACCACCACGACACCGCCGGCCCGTCGAAGCTGGTCAGCAACGGTGGCGATACCGCCGCCAGGAGGGCAGAGCCGGCCAGGCCCAGCAGGACCCAGCGCCAGCCGACCTGTCGGGCGACCGCACCGGACGCCCGCCGGGTGGCCCGTAGCGCCGCCCGGGGCCGGTGCGAGTGCATGGCCGTCGAGTATCGCGGTGCCCTCCCGGCCCGGCC
>JAKAXN010000267.1 GCA_021816565.1 Actinomycetes bacterium | reverse complement strand
CCCACTGCCCGTAGTCGGGGGGCAGGGCGCCCATGCCCTTCTTGATGGCGTCCTGGTGGGAGCCGGAGAAGGCGGTGTAGACCAGGTCACCGGCGTAGGGGTGGCGGGGGTGCACGGGCAGCCGGTTGCAGTACTCGGCCACCTGGCGCAGATGGTCGATGTCGTGCAGGTCCAGCCTGGGGTCGATGCCCTCGGTCATGAGGTTCATGGCGAGCGTCACCACGTCCACGTTGCCGGTGCGCTCCCCGTTGCCGAAAAGCGTCCCCTCCACCCGGTCGGCACCGGCCAGCTGGGCCAGCTCGGCCGCGGCCACCGCGGTCCCCCGGTCGTTGTGGGGGTGCACGCTCAAGGTGACGGCGTCGCGGCGGGGCAGGTTGCGATGCACGTACTCGATCACGTCGCCGTACACGTTGGGCCCGAACATCTCGACGGTGTTGGGGAGGTTGACGATCATCTTGTTGTCGCGGTCGGGGTCGATGACGTCGATGACGGCGGCGCAGATCTCGACCGCGTAGTCCGGCTCGGTGCCGGTGAAGCTCTCCGGGGAGTACTCGTAGCTGACCTTCGTCTGCGGGATGGTCTGCTCGTACTTCCTGACCAGCCGGGCGGCGCTGGTGGCGATGTCGGTGATTCCGCCACGGTCCAGGCCGAAGACCACCCGCCGCTGCAGGACGCTGGTGGAGTTGTAGAAGTGCACGATGGCGTGGTGGGCCCCGGCGATGGCCTCGAAGGTCCGCTCGATCAGCTCGGGCCGGCACTGCACCAGCACCTGGATGGCCACGTCATCGGGGATGCGGTCCTCCTCGATGATCTGGCGGATGAAGTCGAAGTCCGGCTGGGACGCGGCCGGGAATCCCACCTCGATCTCCTTGAACCCCATCCCGACCAGCGTCTCGAAGAAGCGCATCTTGCGGGTCGGGTCCATGGGGTCGATCAGAGCCTGGTTGCCGTCCCGCAGGTCCACGCTGCACCAGATGGGGGCGTGCTCGAGGTGCCGGTCCGGCCAGGTGCGCCGGAAGTCGGTGATCCCGGCCAGCTCGAAGGGCCGGAACGGCTGGTAGCGCTCGAATGGCATGTCGCACGGGGTCGGGTACTGGTAGGGCATCTGCGAACCTCGGGTCGGGTTGGGAAACGAAAAAACCTCCTGGCCCAAGGGCACAGGAGGTTTCGGCGAGCACCGATATGTGGTGCTCGCCTACGGCAGAAGAAGCAGTCCGGTGGTCTGGAAGCCGTACATCTGGCCCCATGCTACCACGGTGGTGCGGAGGTGGCGACGGGCGGGGCGGGTCCTACCAGCGGGCCACGGTCGCCGGCGAGCTGTTGGTGATGGCCTCGCTGGTCTCGGGGCGTTCGAACACCGACTGCACCGCCACCCGGCCGGGGCCCCACAGCCGCAGCCAGACCTGCCGGTAGCTGAAGCGGCCGAAGCCCCACGCCATGTTCCCGGCGTTGGGGTATTCGAGGTGCAGCGCCATCCCGACCGTGGGGTCGCGGTAGAGCAGGGCGGTGGGCTGGATGCATATGGTCTCGCCCTGGGCCAGGTCCCGGATGAAGGTGTTCCCCGGCGAGTGCAGGAGCAGCAGGCCGGGGGTGGCGGAGGCGGAGAAGACGTCGACGTTGTAGCCGAGCGGGAAGTGGGTCTCGGACTCGTCGCCCGAACCGGTCACGAACCAGATGCCGGACTGCTGCCAGGTGTAGGCCACGTTGGAGGTGGCCGCCAGGAACCGGTGCTCGCGCACGACCACCGACTGGCCGGGCTGGAGGGGCAGCGCCACGATCTCGCCGGGGGCGTCCTCGGAGAGGGCCAGGTGGCCCGGGCCGCTCGCCTGCAGCATCACCAGCGGCAGGCCGGAGCGCACCCGGTTCCAGCCGCCGGCCATGGGCATGGCCTCCATGTGGACGCCCGGCTCGGCCCACAGCACGCTGTGGTGGGAGAAGTAGATCCACTCCGGGCCCCGCAGGTTGAAGTCGGCGGTCGGGACGTAGCTGCCCTCGATCTGGCAGGTGGAGGCGCCGAACTGGATCCGGGCCATGTCCCGGATCGGTGGCTGCTCCTGCCAGCCGGACCGGCTGACGGCCCGGGCCACGTCGACGGGGGCCCCGCAGTGGGGGCAGCTCATGGCGCCGGGATCGCCCGGTTGGCGGCAGTAGCGGCAGATGTAGTCCGCGCCGGGGTAGCTGGCCCCGCCGGGGCCGGGATGGTTGCCGGGGTCGGTCACGTCGGGGCCCCGGTCCCTAGGCGGTGGCGTGGTGGACGTACATGGACTGGATCCCCACCCGGCCCGGCCCGGTCATCTCGGCCAGGTACATGCCGTGGCGCATCATCCCGGTGCGGACGTTCTGCTGCACCGTGTTCATGCTGACCGTGGAGTCCTTGTAGAGGAACCCGCCCGGCTCGACCAGGATCTTCTCCCCCTCCCCGAGGGTGCGTTCGAAGACGTTGCCGTACCCGTGGAGCAGCAGGATGCCCTGCTCGCCGGCGGTGACGAAGCGGTCGAGGTACATGCCCTCGCCGTGCAGGACGTTGTTCATGCCCTTGATGCGTTCGAAGCTGTAGCTGATCGAGTGCGACGCCACCAGGAAGGCGTGCTCGCGCACGTCGATCTCCATGCCCGGGTGCAGGGGCAGGACCACCACCTCGCCGGAGGCGTCCCGGGAGAACGCCACCCGGCCCGGCCCGGAGGCCACCGAGATGACGTGGGGCATGCCGCCGAGCATGCGCTTCATCCCCCCGCCGGTGTTCAAGGCGCTCAGCGGGGTCCCCTCATCCTTCCAGAGCAGCACGTGGTGCTCGAAGAACACCCAGTCACCGGGCGCCAGGTTGATCTCCGCCACCGGGACCAGCTCGCCCTCCACCTGGCAGGTGCTGCTGGAGAAGCGGAACTCGGTCATGTCCCGCAGGCGGGGAGCCTCCCGCCACCCGGAGTCGCTCACCAGGTTGCGGGCGTCGAGCGGCGCCCCGCACGTGGAGCAGGTGGTGGCGTCCACGTCGTTCTGGGCCCGGCACCACTGGCACTGGATGCGATCCATGGGCGGACGGTACCAGGCGTCCCGGCGCCGGCCGGGGATCACCGGTCACGACCAGGTGCGGAGCAGGGTCGGGGGCCGCCCCCGGGGTCAGATGTGCTGCTCGGCGGCGATGTGCTGCAGGCCGCGGCGCTGGCGGGCGATCCGGCGGCGCTCCCGCTCGGACGCCCCGCCCCAGACACCGTGCTCGATCCGGTTGTAGAGCGCGTACTCCAGGCACGGCTCCTTCACGGGGCAGTCAGCGCATATGCGCCGGGCGATCTCGACACCGACTCCGTCGCTGGGGAAGAAGGTTTCAGGGGGCAGCTCACGGCATTTGCCCTCAGCCATCCAGTTCGTGTCCACAGTCGTCCTCCGTAGTCCTTCAACCTCAGTCTCAGGGACCATGCTGATAATCCCATGAGAAGCGCATCACATGCCGTGGTCTGCCCGAGTAGTTACGTCGGCCACCGCGCCACGGTTGACAACCACATTTCGCCGTTCGCTCGCCCGGCGCCTGGTCGTCAACTTCCCCTAGCGGCCTCGGCCGGCAAACTAGGCGAACTGAAGAGCGCCCATACTACCGTGCCGGCTCCCGCTAGCCAAAAGCCGACGGGCCGCCGGGATCGCCCCCCGGGGCGGCGCCGGCCCGGGCGGGTGTCACCACGCGACAGACCCGGCGGTGGAGCCGCCGGGTCTTGGGGAATCCGACCGGTGGGGCCTCGGGGTGCCCTTCCGGGACCGGCCGGCCGTCGGCGGGGCCGATCAGCCGGGTGCGGATCAGTTGGTCTGGGCCTGGCCCCGAACCTGCTCCTCACGGGCCTTCAGCAGCGCGTCGAGCTGGGCCGGGGTGAGGGTGATGGCGCCCTCGGGCTGGGCCCCCTGAGCGGGAGCGGCGGCCGGGGCGGGGGCCGGGGACAGCTCGACCGGCGGCGGGACGGCTGAGTCCTTGGCCGCCTTGGAGGCCTTCTCCCGCTCGGCGTCCTCCTCGGCCTCCTGCTGGGCCTTGCGGAACTCCCGTCCGGCCATGCCCACGTTGCGGGCCAGCTTCGGAAGCTGGCTGCCGCCCACCAGGACGATGAGGGCGATGACCAAAACGATGATCCCGTCCGTGCCCATCAGATTCGCGGTCATGTTGCTACGGTACTCCTTGTTCGGGGCCTTGTGACCACCCAGTGACCTCTTCTCCGGATCCTCGACCCTCTGCGGATGAGCCGCGACACCTTCCGGACGCAGAAACTGCGGAACCGGAGGTGTACGAATGCGTGATCAACGTCAGCGAAGGGCGTGACCCGGCGGTCATCTCCGCCCTGGTCGCGGCGGGGGGCCGGTCGGTCCTCGACGTGCACTCCGACGCCGACCACCACCGCTCGGTTCTGACCCTGGCCGGGCCGCCCGAGCCGCTCGCCGCCGCCGTGCAGCGGGTGGCCCGCACGGCCGTGGCCCTCATCGACCTGCGCCGGCACGCCGGCGCCCACCCCCGCCTCGGCTCCCTCGACGTGGTCCCGTGGGTGTCCCTGTCCGGGTGGCCGGTCGGACCCGGCGACGACGGGCGGGCGGTGGCCCTCCGGGACGGCTTCGCCCGCTGGGCGGCCGCCGAACTGGCGCTGCCGTGCTTCCTCTACGGGCCGGAGCGCTCCCTTCCGGATGTGCGACGCTCGGCGTGGGGCGGTCTGGTCCCCGACTTCGGGCCGCCCCACCCCCACCCCACCGCCGGGGCCGCCGCAGTCGGGGCCCGGGGGGTGCTGGTGGCCTACAACCTGTGGCTGGCCGAGCCGGACCTGGACCTGGCCCGCCGGATCGCCTCGGAGATCCGGGGGCCGGCATTGCGCACCCTGGGGCTGCGGGTGGGGACGGGGGTGCAGGTCTCGTGCAACCTGGTCGACCCCTGGAGGCTGGGCCCCGGCGCGGCCTACGACGCGGTCGCCGCCCGGGCCGGCGTGGAGCGGGCCGAGCTGGTGGGGTTGGTGCCGGCGAGCGTGCTCGACGCCGAGGACCCGGCCCGGTGGTCGCAACTGGGCCTGAGCCGGGACCGAACGATCGAGGCCCGCCTGGAACAGGCGGGCCTCGACGGGGGAAGATTCAAGATGGGCGGGACCTAGCCGGCGGCTACGACCTCACCGGAGCGGCGCTCGAGCGCCCGGCGGCGGCGGATCTTGCGGCGTTCCCGCTCGCTCAGGCCGCCCCAGATGCCGAACTTCTCACCGTTGGCCAGGGCGTACTCCAGGCAGTCCTCGCGGACCACGCAACCCCGGCACACCTCCTTGGCCTCCCGGGTCGACGCACCCCGCTCGGGGAAGAAGAGGTCGGGGTCCACGCCCATGCAGTTGGCCTGGCGCTGCCAGGACCGGTCCGGTGTCCGAAGAATGAGTTCGATGAGATCGTTCACCGGGGCTCCCCTCAAGTCGGTGATCAGTGGCGGTGGGACCGTACCCTCGCTCCCACCGATGTAACTACACGGTTGTGATCTTCCTACTCCAGGGGGCGCGAATCAAGGGGGTCCACGGTTTATTTGGATAAATCTGCTATCCGGGCCGGGTGGGGGACCCCCGGAGGTGCGTTTCAGGACACCAGGATGTGGCGGACGTCGTCCTCGGAGTCCTCGGTGACCAGCACGATCACCTCATCGCCCACGTGGAGCGGGGTGTCGCCCCTCGGGACCACCACCCGGCGCTCCCGGATGACGGCCACCACGCTGGAGTCGCGGGGCATGCCCAGCTCCGAGATCTGCCGGCCGACCGCCGGGGACTCCTCGGCCAGGGTGACCTCGACCAGGCCGGCCTTGCCCTCGGCGAAGTGCAGCAACCGGACCAGCGTGCCCACCGACAGGGCCTCCTCCACCAGGGCGGTGATGAGGTGCGGCGTGGACACCGACACGTCGACGCCCCACGTCTCGTTGAAGAGCCACTCGTTCTTGGGGTGGTTGACCCGGGCGATGACCCGGGGGACGGCGAACTCCTGCTTCGAGAGCAGCGAGACCACCAGATTGTCCTCGTCGTCGCCGGTGGCGGCCACCACCACGTCGGCCGACCCGAAGCCGGCCTCGTGCAGGGTGCTCACCTCGCAGGCGTCGCCGGCGTACCACCGGCAGCCCGGAACCTGCTCCTGGCGGCCCACCACCGCCGGGTCCGATTCCACGATCAGCACCTCGTGGCCGTTGCGCACCAGGTCCCGGGCGATGGACCGGCCGACCACGCCACCGCCGGCGATCGAGACCCTCATCTCTGGTGCTCCGGCTGGCGGGCGGCGGCCGGCCCGGCCCCGCCCTCACGGCCCGGACCGAGCAGCCGGGCGCCGATGGCGTCGAGGGCCTCGGTGCGCACGGCGAAGTGGACTATGTCGCCCTCCTGGCCGACCAGGCCGGGTCCGGCCAGCCGGGCCCGGCCGCCCCGGGTGACCATGACCGGCCGGTAGCGGTCCGCCTCCGCCAGCTCGGACAGGGGCCGGCCGCACAGC